>NZ_JAVHLH010000292.1 GCF_031082345.1 Brevundimonas sp.
CCGCCCCCGGCGGCGCGGGCCCAGCGGTCGGTCAGTTTGAGGGCGTCGCGGGCGCGCTGGGTGCGGTCGTGTTCGAGGCCACGCAGGCGCTCACGCAGGTCGGGATCGTTTCCGCCGAGCCCCGGCTCGGAGAGGACGGCCGCGATCCGGGCGCCGAGCCGGGCGTCGCCGGCGTCGGCGGCCACGGCGATCATGTGCGCCAGCCGGGGCGGCAGGGGGATGCGGGTCAGGCGGCGGCCGTGGCCGGTGAGGCCGCCGGTCTCGTCGAGGGCGTCGAGGCGCTGGAGCACCTTGCGGGCCTCGGCGAAGGCGCCGGCGGGGGGCTGGTCCAGCAGGGCGAGGCCGTCGGTCGACCGGGAGCCCCAGCGGGCGAGGTCGAGGGCGAAGGCGGTCAGGTCGGCCTCGAGGATTTCAGGGCGCTGGTGCGGGATCAGGCCGCGGGTCTGTTCCTCGTCCCACAGCCGGTAGCAGACGCCCGGCTCCGTGCGCCCGGCCCGGCCCCGCCGCTGTTCGGCGGAGGAGCGGCTGACGCGGACGGTGGCGAGCCGGGTCAGGCCGCTGGACGGCTCGAAGCGGGGCACGCGCGACAGGCCGCCGTCGATCACCACCCGCACGCCCTCGATGGTCAGGCTGGTCTCGGCGACCGAGGTGGCCAGCACCACCTTGCGACGGCCCGGGGCGGCCGGCTCGATGGCGCGGTCCTGCACGGCCTTGTCGAGGGCGCCATACAGCGGGACGACGTCGACGGCGGGGTCGCGCAGGCGTTCGGAGAGGCGCTGGGCCACGCGGTGGATCTCGCCCTGCCCCGGCAGGAAGGCCAGCACCGAGCCGGTCTCCTCGCCCAGCGCCTGCAGGACGGCGCGGACCATGGCGTCCTCGAAGCGTTCGGCGGGGTTGCGGCCGAGATGGCGGGTCTCGACCGGGAACATCCGCCCCTCGGCCTCGATCACCGGGGCGTCGTGCAGCAGCCGGGCCACGCCGGCGATGTCGAGGGTGGCCGACATGACCACGATCCGCAGGTCGTCACGCAGCAGTCCCTGGGCCTCGCGGGCCAGGGCCAGGCCGAGGTCGGCGTCGAGGCTGCGCTCGTGGAACTCGTCGAACAGCACGGCGCCGACGCCCTCGAGGCCCGGGTCGTCGAGAATCATCCGGGTGAACACGCCCTCGGTGATCACCTCGATCCGGGTCGTCGGGCCGATGCGGCTCTGCAGCCGGGTGCGGTAGCCGACGGTCTCGCCGGTCTGCTCCCCCAGGGTCACGGCCATCCGTTCGGCCGCCGCGCGGGCCGCCAGCCGCCGGGGCTCGAGCACGAGGATCCTGCCGCCCGCAAGCCACGGCTGATCCAGCAACGCCAGCGGCACGACCGTGGTCTTGCCCGCCCCGGGCGGCGCCGCCAGCACGACCGCGGTCGCCCCGGCCAGGGCGGCTTTCAGCGGTTCGAGGACGGCGTGGATGGGGAGCATCAGGCGCGGTCTAGCGGTCGCGGGCGCCACGCGGAAGGCGATGGGGGCGGCGGACCTGAATTTGCTGCGTTGACAGACCATTGGGCGCGGCTACCGTCCGCCCGTCGTGGTCGGCTACTCAAGGGAGGGGCGCACGGTTGGACAAGACAACAATGGCCGTGACAGGTCGACCGCCGGGGAACCGGCTATTTCTGAGAAAATCCGTAGCCCAGATCCAGAAGGAAGCGGCCAAGAGCGAGCTGAAACGCACGCTCGGTCCGATCAATCTGATGAGTCTCGGCATCGGCGCCATCATCGGCGCCGGCATCTTCGTCCTGACAGGCCAGGTGGCCGCCGCCAACGCGGGCCCGGCCATCATGCTGAGCTTCGTGGTCGCGGGCATCGCCTGCGGACTCGCCGGGCTCTGCTACGCCGAGCTCGCCTCGACCATGCCGGTGTCCGGCTCGGCCTACACCTATGCCTATGGCACCCTGGGCGAGGTCTTCGCCTGGATCATGGGCTGGCTGCTGGTGCTCGAGTACGGCGTCGCGGCCTCGACCGTCGCGGTCGGCTGGTCCGGCTATGTCGTGTCGATCCTGTCCGATTTCGGCATAAGCCAGCAGATATTCCCGGCCATCCAGTACGCCGGCGGCGAAGGGCCCCAATGGGCCACCCCGCTGGTGCAACTGGTGCAGGATGCCGGGGCGACGGCCTTCCCGCTCACCGGCACCTTCAACCTGGTCGCCGCTGTCGGCATCGCCGCGGTCTGCAGCCTGCTGGTCCTCGGCGTTTCGGAATCGGCGAACATCAACAACATCATCGTCGTCATCAAGATCGTCGTCCTGCTGACCTTCATCGCCGTGGGCATCCAGTATATCGATCCCTCCAACTGGGTTCCGTTCATCCCCGAGGCGACCGGCCAGCCCGGTCAGTTCGGGGTCGGCGGCATCTTCCGCGGGGCGGCCATCATCTTCTTCGCCTACGTCGGATTCGAAGCGGTCTCGACCGCCGCGGCCGAGGCCAAGAACCCGTCGAGGGACGTTCCGATCGGCATCCTGGGCGCACTGGTCGTCTGCACGATCATCTATATGGCCGTCGCCGCCGTCATGACCGGCGTGGTCCCCTATCTCCAGCTGGCAAGCCCGGCGCCGGTGGCCGTCGCCATCGACCGCATGGGTCTGGAATGGGCCGACCTGCCGTTGGCCGCCGCACCTGGCGGCGAGCTGAACATGATCAGCTTCCTCATCAAGGTCGGCGCCGTCACCGGCCTGTCCTCGGTCATGCTGGTGCTGTGCTACGGCCAGACGCGCATCTTCTACACCATGGCTCGTGACGGCCTGCTGCCGAAGGCCTTCGCCGTCGTGCACCCGAAGTTCCGCACCCCCTGGATCGGCACCATCGTGCTGGGCGTCCTGATCGCCATCGCGGCGGCGTTCCTGCCCATCTCCATCCTCGGCGACCTGGTGTCGCTGGGCACGGCGACGGCCTTCGCCATCGTCTGCCTGAGCGTCATCTTCCTGCGGGTCAAACACCCCGAAATGGAGCGGCCGTTCAAGGTCCCGGGCGGCATTTTCACCGCCGTCCTGGGCATCCTGGCCTGCCTGTTCCTGGCCAGCCAGAACCTGATCCCGATGTTCCAGCATGCGGCGGAAGACAATCCGCTGCCGCTGATGCTGCTCGGCGGCTACGCCGCGGTCGGCGCGGTCATCTACGCCGCCTACGGCTTCTGGAACTCCAAGCTGGCCAAGGGCATCGACATCACCGAGGACACCAAACTGTCCAGCCCGGCCGCAGCCCTGGGCGGGGATGTCGACAACATCAAGGAAGACTGAGACCTTCCCCTGTC
>NZ_JAVHLH010000293.1 GCF_031082345.1 Brevundimonas sp.
GCCTCGATCGCCGCCATCAGGGCCGGCGTGAAATGCAGACCCGCCGTCGGCGCGGCGACCGAGCCGTCCCAGTGGGCGAACATGGTCTGGTAGTCTGAGCGATCGCGGTCGTCCTCGGGCCGCTTGGCGGCGATATAGGGCGGCAGGGGCATGATCCCGACGTCGCGGATGGCCTCGTCCAGGAACGGCCCCGACAGGTCGAAGCGCAGCGTCACCAGCCCGTCCTCGCCCTTGTCGACCACGGTGGCGTCCAGGCGGCCGAGCAGGCAGGCGCCGTCGCTGTCCGGGCCGAAACGGATGCGATCCCCCGGCTTGATCCGCTTGCCCGGCTTCATGAAGGCGGACCAGACGTCCGGCGCGTCGCGGTGATGCAGGGTGGCCTCGACCGCGACGGTCAGGGTCTCGCCCTCCGCTCCGATCCGCTCGCGCACCCCCGACAGCCGCGCCGGGATCACCCGCGTGTCGTTGAACACCAGGGCGTCGCCGGGGCGCAGGAAGTCCGGCAGGTCGCGGATGATCCGGTCCTCCAGCCCGCCGTCCCGCACCACCAGCAGGCGGGCGGAATCCCGCGGCTCGGCGGGGCGGAGCGCGATCCGGTCGTCCGGCAGGTGAAAGTCGAAATCGGCGGTCTTCATGGAGCGGCGCAAAGGCCACGGGGGAGGGGCGGGGTCAAGGTCCGCGCGTGTTCAGGCCGTAGGCGTCCATGAAGCGGAAATAGTCCCGAAATCGGTGAAGTTCGGAGCCCGTCGCCGGATCACAGACGACATCGAGTTGCCGTGAACGCCGGGGGTCTGCGTTCGCATCGATATATGGGCCGTCGTCGCTGTTGGGCGGACCGGCGGGGTCGGCAACGCCGCTGAACAGGATGGATCGCCGGATGCGATAGGTCCTGTCCGCGCACCGGAAGGCCATGAACTCAAGACGGTAGGCGGGCGTCGTCCAGCGTGTTTCGGCGGTTCCGTGCCGATATACCGTATAGGCCAGAGCCAGTTTGAAATCCCTGCCATCCGGCACGAACGCGTCGCCTATGTTCACGGCGGTCGCCTCGTCCCGGTCCGCGTGGGTGACCACCCAATCGCTACGACCCGTCATGACCTGACTGGACAGCGCGACCGCGATCAGGAACGTCGGAACCATGGGGCTATTGTTGACCCGCCCGCCCTTCCGGGTCAAAGCCCCTCGCATGCTGCAGAACCTCGAAACCCTCGCGCGCGACGCCAAATCGTGGCCGTTCGAACAGGCCCGCAATCTTCTCGCCCATGTGCTGAAGAAGCGGCTGTCGGACGCCGAGCGCAACGCGGCCAAACTACTGATCGACGCCGGCAAGGCGGACGACGCGCTGGCGACCTTCGAGGCCCTGCAACGGCCCGTGATCTTCGAGACCGGATACGGCCCGTCGGGCCTGCCGCATATGGGCACCTTCGGCGAGGTGGCGCGCACCACCATGGTGCGCAACGCCTTCCGCGCCCTGACCGGCGACCACTGGCCCACGCGGCTGATCGCCTTCAGCGACGACATGGACGGGCTGCGCAAGGTTCCGGAGGGCATTCCCAACCCGGAGATGCTGACCGAGGACCTGCACAAGCCCCTGACCGTGGTGCGCGATCCGTTCGGCACCCACGACAGCTTCGGGGCCCACAACAACGCCCGCCTGCGCGCCTTCCTCGACGGCTTCGGCTTCGAATACGAATTCCTGTCCTCGACCGAGCAGTACAAATCCGGCCGCTTCGACGCGACCCTGCTGACCCTGCTGGAGCGGTTCGACGCCGTGCAGGCCATCATGCTGCCGACCCTCGGCGAGGAGCGGCGCGCCACCTATTCGCCCTTCCTGCCGGTCAGCCCCGTCACCGGCCATGTTCTGCAGGTCCCGACGCTGGAGCGGAACGTGGAGAAGGGGACCATCGTCTTCGACGACCCCGCGGGCGGACGCACCGAGGTTCCCGTCACCGGCGGCCATGTGAAGCTGCAGTGGAAGCCCGACTGGGCCATGCGCTGGACCGCGCTGGACGTCGACTACGAAATGTCGGGCAAGGACCTGATCGAGAGCGTACGGGAGTCGTCGAAGGTCTGCCGCGCCCTGGGCGGCGTCCCGCCCGAGGGCTTCAACTACGAGCTCTTCCTCGACGTCGAGGGCAAGAAGATCTCCAAGTCCAAGGGCAACGGCCTGACCATGGAGGAGTGGCTGCGCTACGGCACGCCGGAGTCCCTGAGCTGGTACATGTTCCAGTCGCCGAAATCAGCCAAGAGCTTGCATTTCAACGTCATTCCGCGGGCGATCGACGACTATTTGAGCTTCATCGAGCAGTACAAGACCCAGGAGCCGGCCAAGCGGATCGACAACGCCGTCTGGTCGATCCACGCCGGTTCGCCGCCCGATCACACCTCGCCGGTGTCCTTCGCCCTGCTGCTGAACCTCGTCGGCGTCGCCAACGCCTCGTCCAAGGCCCAGCTGTGGGCCTATTTCGCCAAATACCTGCCGGATGCGACGCCGGAAACCGAGCCGCTGCTCGACCAGCTGATGGACCGGGCCCTGAACTACTACGAGGACTTCGTGAAACCCACGAAGGCCTACCGCCTCCCTGACGACAAGGAAAAGGCGGCGCTGCTCGACCTCGCGACGCGTCTGAAGGCCCTTCCGGCCGACACCACCGACGGCGAGCTGATCCAGGCCGAGGTCTATGCGGTGGGCAAGGCGCACGCCTTCGAGCCGCTGAGGGCGTGGTTCGGCGCACTGTATGAAGTCCTGCTGGGCGCCTCGCAGGGACCGCGGTTCGGCTCCTTCGCGGCCATCTACGGCCTGCCGCAGACCATCCAGCTGATCGAGGACGGGGCGAACGGCCGCCTCGCCGGGGCCTGAGCCGCCGACCCGCGTTCGTGCGGCAACCTACATGAACCGAATATAACGACCTGCCTCCGGGAGCCTTCATGTCGGCCGGCGCATTGTGCCTGCCATCGACCAACTCGATGACAGGAGACTGAGCCATGTCGAAGAACAAGATCACCGCCGCCGTCGCCGCCGCCGCCCTGCTGGGCGGACTGGCCCCGATGGCGCTCCCGACCGCCGCCCTCGCCCAGCAGGCCAACGGCATCACCAACTGCGACGCCCCCGGCGGACGCCAGCAGGTCGGCGCCGCCATCGGCGCCGTCATCGGCGGCCTCGCCGGCAGCCGGATTTCCAGCAATGAACGCGCCCTCGGCGCCGTGGTCGGCGCCGG
>NZ_JAVHLH010000294.1 GCF_031082345.1 Brevundimonas sp.
AAGGAAGTGGAAAGAGCCCGCGCGCAATATGAGGTTAACGTCCCGCAGCACGCCGGGGCCGTCCGCATAGCCGAAGTTCACGCCCGAAAGGCGGACTATGTCGGTCGCGGAGGCGGTCAAGGCGGCGCGGCGGGGCTGAACGGGCATGAATTTTGGGTCAGGACGCGGCTGCAAGGCCGCGACGGGAGGGGGCGAAACGCCTCTCAGTCAGCGCACATGATACTGACCTGCCCGTCCTGCGCCACCAGCTATTTCACTCCCGACGAGGCGATCGGCCCGGGCGGCCGCACCGTGCGCTGCAAGAGCTGCAAACACACCTGGCGCGCCACCCTGGAAGAGCCGCTGGAGCTGTCGGCCTCGCCGCCGGGACTGGAGCCGACTGCCTTCGCCCGCCGCGATGAAGCGGGGGAGGCGCCCCAGGACACCCTGGCCGAGACGCCGGCGCCCGAATTGCCCCGGGCCTTCCGCGCCCGCGCCGAGCACCAGCGCCGCCTGCGTCGCGCCGCCGCCCACGGCGTGGTCTGGGCCGGCATCGCCTCCGGCTTCGCCGCCCTGCTCGCCTCCGCTTGGCTGTTCCGCGTCGAGGTGGTGGAGCTGGCCCCCCGAACCGCGGCCGCCTACGCCGCCGTCGGCCTGACCGTGAATCCGACCGGACTCGAGTTCGAGGCCGTTTCGGCCCGCGCCGCGCCCAACGATCCAGGCAAGGTGCTGATCTCCGGCGCGCTGAGGAACGTCCGCGACGAGGAACGCATCGCCCCGCCCGTTCGGGTCGCCCTGCTGGACCGGCAGGGGGCCGAGATCGGTCACGCCGTGGTCCGCATCGACGCCGCCCCGGTCCTGCCCGGCAAGGTCCAGGGTTTCGCCGCCATGATCCCCGACCCCGCCGGCAAGGGTCAGGGCGTGGGCGTGGCCTTCGTGCTGGAGGACGCCGCCTCGAACCGCGCCGCGGCCCCCGCCCGCCCGTCCGCCCCGGCCGTTCAACGACCCCTCCCGACCGCGGACGCGCACGCCGACGCCGACGCTGATGCTGATGCTGATGCGCACGCCGACGCCGGCCCGCCCCCCGTCGAGGCCGAGCTTCGCCCCGCTCTTGCGCCGGACCCGTCGACGGTGCTCGACATGCAGCCGATCGACGCGGTGCCCCTGCCTATCGACTCCTGAGGCCCCGAGGCGGTATCCGCCTCGCATGGCTGACACCCCGACCCCCGCCGTCCTGCTGTCCGAGGCCGAGGTGGCCCGCATCGTCGCTGATCTGGCCGCCCGGATCGCGCCGGTCACCGACGACGAGACCGTCGCGGTCGTCCTGCTGACCGGCGGCCTGTGGTTCGCCGCCGACCTGACCCGCGCCCTGTCGCGGATCGGCCGCAACGTCCGCTTCGACGCCCTTTGGCTGGCCTCCTACGGCGACGAGAAGGAAAGCCGCGGCCGGATCGACGTCCATGCCCCGTTCCAGCGGCCGATCGCCGGCAAGAAGCTGCTGATCCTCGACGACGTCTTCGACACCGGCCTGTCGCTGGCCGAGGCGGTGCGGATCGCGAAGGAGGGCGGCGCTGCCGAGGTCCTGACCTGCGTCTTCGCCCGCAAGCCCTGGCCCCTGCCGCGCGCGCCCGAGCCCGACTTTGTCGGCTGGGAGGCCCCGAACCGCTTCCTCGTCGGCTACGGCCTCGACCACGCCGGCGCCCTGCGCGGCCTCCCGGACATCTGCGCCCTGGATTGAAGGTCGTAGGGTTTAGGCCTTACCCGACCTCCTCACAGCCAGTCCGACTTCGGCTCCCTCGCCCACATCTCGTCGTATGATGGCCGCGTCCGCACCACGGCCCAGCGGTCGCCGTCGACCAGCACCTCCGGGACCAGCGGCCGCGAGTTGTATTCGCTGGCCAGCACTGCCCCATAGGCGCCCGCGCCCATGAAGGCGACGAGGTCCCCCGCCTGCACCGGGGCCAGCATCCGGTCCCGCGCGAACACGTCCGTCGACTCGCAGATCGGACCCACCAGATCGTACGGGCCGGTCTCGCCCGTCCGTTCCCGTACCGGCACGACGTCGTGGAAGGCGTCATAGAGGGCCGGCCGCATCAGGTCGTTCATGCCGGCGTCCAGGACCAGGAAGCGCCGCCCGTCGCTGCGGGCGTTGACCTGGATGACGCGGCTCAGCAGCACCCCGGCGTTGGCCGCCAGCAGCCGCCCCGGCTCGAACGTCGCCTCGACGCCGAGGCCGTCCAGCGCCCGCGCCGCCATGGCCACATAGTCGGCGATCGAGGGCAGGTCGGTCTGGCCGTGGTACGGCACGCCGAGACCGCCGCCGAGGTCCAGCCGGCTCACCGCCAGCCCTTTGGCCCTCAGCGCCAGCGTCATCTCGCGCAGGGCCCGGAACGCCCCCTCCAGCGGCTCCAGCGTGGTGATCTGGCTGCCGATGTGACAGGCCAGCCCGACCGGCGTCACATGCGGCGAGGCGGCGGCGCGGGCGTACAGGGCGGGCGCCTCCTCGGCCGGAACACCGAATTTGTCGGTCGCCCCGCCGGTGGTGATCCGGGCGTGGCCCCCGGCGCCGATCTTCGGATTGACCCGGATGGCGATCTCCGGCGCGGCGCCCTTCGCCGCGGCCACGGCGATCAGCCGGTCCAGCTCGACGGCGCTCTCGACATTGATCTGGCGCACCCCCGCCTCGAGGGCGAAGGCCAGTTCGGCGTCCGTCTTGCCGACGCCCGAGAAGACGATGCGCTCGCCGGGAACGCCGGCCTTCAGCGCCCGCCGGATCTCGCCTTCCGAAACCGTGTCAGCCCCGCAGCCCAGCCGGGCCAGGGTGGCCAGCACCGACAGGTTGGAATTGGCCTTCACCGCGAAGGCGATCAGGGCCTCCCCCAGCGATCCGCGATGGGCGTCCACCGCCTCGCGAAACAGCCCGTAGTGCCGGGTCAGGGTTGCGGTCGAATAGACATAAACCGGCGTGCCCACCGCCCCGGCAATTGCCTCCAGGGGCGCGCCCTCGGCATGGAGCGCGCCGTCGATCCGGTCGAAATGGTGCAAGGCCCTAGCGGGGGTTCGTACCCGAACCGCCGTACGGGTTCGAGCTGGGCCCGCCGTCGATCGGCGCCTGGCTGGGCGGGCGGTAGACCGTCGCGGGTTCGACCGGGCCGGGGCCGCGGCCGCCCGGCAGGCTGCGCTCGGTCTCCCGGGCGGGCGGCGCCTCGATGCGGCCGCATGGCCGACCTCGAG
>NZ_JAVHLH010000295.1 GCF_031082345.1 Brevundimonas sp.
TGCGGCTACGGCGCCCTGGCCACGGTGGTGCTGGGCTCGCCGGCCGTCACCTCGCTGCGGCTGATCGACCTCGACCGCCGCGCCATCGAGGCGGCCCGCCGCAATGTCGAGGACCCCCGCGCGGCCTTCGACTGGGCCGACGCCCGTACCGTCGAGGCGAACGGCGACCTCGACTTCGTGGTCATGAACCCGCCCTTCCACGACGGCGGCGCCGAGGACCGCCGCCTCGGCCAGGCCTTCATCCGCCAGGCCGCGGCCATGCTGAAGAAGGGCGGCGTCCTCTGGCTCGTCGCCAACCGCCACCTGCCCTATGAGGCCGACATCGCCGCCGCCTTCAAGCGCTCCCAGCCCCTCGCCGACAAGGGCGGCTACAAGGTCATCGAGGCGGTGAAGTGAAGACGCCGACGGCCCGCGTGGACAAGCTGCTCGGCTCGATGGGTTACGGCTCGCGCACCGAAATGGCCCGGCTCGGCAAGGCCGGCGGCGTCGTGCTGGACGGCGTCGAGCTGACCGACGTGTCGAAGCGGATCGCCGTGACCGCCGACCTGCCGACCCGGATGGAGATCGATGGCCAGCCGCTCGACCCGCCCCCCGGCCTGGTGATGATGCTGCACAAGCCGCTGGGCATGACCTGTTCGCGCAAGGAGGACGGGGCGCTGGTCTATGACGTCCTGCCCGACCGCTGGCGTCGCCGCGACCCGGCCATCTCGACCATCGGCCGGCTCGACAAGGCGACCACCGGCCTGCTGCTGCTGACCGACGACGGCGACCTGCTGCACCGGGTCATCAGCCCCAAACGCCATGTCGCCAAGGTCTATCGCGCGACCCTGGCCCGCCCTCTGGCCGGGACCGAGGCCGACATCTTCGCCGCCGGCGGTCTGGTGCTGGAAGGCGAGGACAAGCCGCTGTCGCCGGCCGCACTGGAGGTGCTGTCGCCGACCGAGGCGCGGCTGACGGTGACCGAGGGCCGCTATCACATGGTCCGCCGGATGTTCGCCGCCGTCGGCAACCACGTCGAGGCCCTGCACCGCGAACGCGTCGGCGGCCTCGCCCTGCCCGACGATCTGGCCCCCGGCGAATGGCGGCTGCTGGAACCGGCGGAGATCGACGCCATATTCAGCGGATGAGCGCCCACGCCAAGATCTGCGGACTGACCACGCCGGACGCGCTGGACGCGGCCCTCGCCGGCGGCGCCGCCTTCGTCGGGGCGGTGGTCTTCCCCAGGAGCCCGCGCCACATCGCCCCGCTGCACGCCGCGACCCTGTTCGAGCGGGCCCGCAACAAGGCGAAGATCGTGGCCGTGACCGTCGACGCCGACGACGCCCTGCTGACCGAGATCGCCCTGATCCTGAAGCCGGACCTGATCCAGCTTCACGGGTCGGAGACGCCGGCGCGGGCGGAACGGGTTCGGACGCTGACCGAGGCGGGGACCATCAAGGTCCTGCCGATCCGCGCGCACGAGGATTTCGCCGAGGCGGAGACCTGGGAGCCGTTCGTCGACCACCTGATGTTCGACGCGAAGCCGCCGGAGGGGTCGGCCCTGCCCGGCGGGGTCGGGGCGCGGTTCGACTGGACCCTGTTGGCGGGGCGGGCCTTCCGTCATCCGTGGTTCGTGGCCGGAGGCCTGACCCCGGACAATGTGGCGCAGGCGATCCGGGTGTCCGGCGCGCCACTGGTGGATGTGTCCTCTGGCGTGGAAAGCGCGCCGGGTGTTAAGGACCCAGCCCTGATCGCGGCGTTCCTGGAGGCGACGCGGTCGGCCTGATTTCCGCCGCTCCCCCGCGTGAAAGCTTCTTCCGTGAACGCCATCATCCCGAACCAGTACGCCATGCCCGACGCCGAGGGTCGTTTCGGCCCCTATGGCGGACGGTTCGTGGCCGAGACCCTGATGCCGCTGATCCACGAGCTGGACGCGGCCTATGAGGCGGCCAAGGCCGATCCGACCTTCCAGGCCGAGCTGGACGGCTTCCTGACCGACTATGTCGGCCGGCCCAGCCCGCTTTATCTGGCCGAGCGGCTGACGGCCCACTACGGGGCCGCCGACATCTGGTTCAAGCGCGACGAGCTGAACCACACCGGCGCGCACAAGATCAACAACTGCATGGGCCAGATCCTGCTGGCCATGCGGATGGGCAAGACCCGCATCATCGCCGAGACCGGCGCCGGCCAGCACGGCGTGGCGACGGCGACGGTCTGCGCCCGCTTCGGCCTGAAATGCATCGTCTACATGGGCGCCACCGACGTCGAGCGGCAGTCGCCCAACGTCTTCCGCATGAAGCTGCTGGGGGCCGAGGTCGTGCCGGTGACGAGCGGTCGGGCGACGCTCAAGGACGCCATGAACGAGGCGATGCGGGACTGGGTCACCAATGTCGAGGACACCTACTATCTGATCGGCACCGCCGCGGGGCCGCACCCCTATCCGGCCATGGTGCGCGACTTCCAGAGCGTGATCGGCAAGGAGACGCGGGTCCAGATGCTGGCCCGCAAGGAGAAGCTGCCCGACGCCCTGGTCGCGGCGATCGGCGGCGGGTCGAACGCCATCGGCCTGTTCCACCCCTTCATCGACGACGCCGGCGTGCGGCTGATCGGGGTCGAGGCGGCGGGCCGCGGTCTGGACGGACCCGACCACGCGGCCTCGCTGCAGGGCGGTCGTCCCGGCGTGCTGCACGGCAACCGCACCTATCTGCTGCAGGACGACGACGGCCAGATCCTCGAGGGCCATTCGATCTCGGCCGGGCTCGACTATCCGGGCATCGGGCCCGAACACGCCTGGCTCAAGGACATCGGCCGGGCCGAATACCGCGCCGCCACCGACGCCGAGGCGCTGGAAGCGTTCCAGCTGTGCTCGAAGCTGGAGGGGATCATTCCGGCGCTGGAGCCCAGCCATGCGCTGGCCCGCGTCGGCGAGATCGCGAAGGAAGTGGGCAAGGGGGGCGATGTCGTGCTCAATATGTGCGGGCGGGGCGACAAGGACATCTTCGCCGTGGCGAAGCATCTGGGCGTGGAGCTCTAGGACCAATGAAACTCATTCTTCTGGCCGCCGCCGCGGTCGCGATCGCCGGCCCGGCGCCGGCCCAGACATCGACGCCCGAAACCCTGATCCTGCCCGGCGCCACGCCGGCGCCGGACTGCGGCAACCTTGCCGGCCATGCCGTACAGGTTGCCGC
>NZ_JAVHLH010000296.1 GCF_031082345.1 Brevundimonas sp.
CGCCGGGCTGCCGCATGGTCTGGCGAACCGGGGTGGGCAGGGGCGGGGCGGGTGGCGAAACCCCTCGCCACTCGCCACTCGCCACCTGCTACTGGCGCGTCAGCGTCCCGGCCGGTTCGCCAGCGCCGAGGCCGGAGCCAGTTGCAGGCCGCGGGCCTCGAGGCCGGCGGTCCAGCGGGCGGCCGCCTCGACGGTGACCGGATAACTGAAGCCCGTGCCCAGCGCAGAGCCGCGCGTCTTGGCCAGGGCCTCGAGCGCGTTGAGCTGGCCCATGATGGCGGCGGGCGATTGCTGCTCGTCGATGATGCGGTTGGCGCTGGCGCGGGCCCAGGCGCCCGGGCGGCGGCTCATCGAGCCGTCGTCAAGGAAGGCGATCCCGCGCTGGCGCAGAACGGCCATGAAGGCGGTCATGCCGGCCTCGGAGGTGACGAAGCGGTCGCCGAGATAGTTGGTGACGCCGAAATAGCCGGTCGCCCGTCCCAGCAGCCAGTTCATCTTCGCCTGGATGTCAGCGGCCTCGGCGTCGGCCAGAAGGGTGTAGGGGCCGGGATCGTTGTTCGGATAGCCGGTGGGCTCCATCGGCATTTCCAGCATGACCTCGTGGCCCTGGGCGCGGGCCAGGTCGATCCAGCCCTGCAGACCCTCGGCATAGGGCACGAAGCTGAGGGTGACCTCGGGGGGCAGGCGTTCGATGGCGGCGCGGGTGGTGGCGGCGTTGAGGCCGAGGCCGCCGACGATCAGGGCGACGCGCGGGTTGCCGTTCGAGACGAAGGGCCGGGCATAGGCCTGGGCCGGGACGCGGCCGTCCGGCGCGATGCGCGGCAGCGGGCCCTCGGGGCCCGGCTGGCTGAGGCCGGCGATGGGGGCCTGGGGCAGGGGCTGGGCGGCGATGCGGGGCGCGGTGACCGCGGTCCCGGCGCCGGAGACGGTGGCGCCGTCGGGCAGGGTGATGACCGCCTCGCCCATCAGGGCGGGGTCGCCGCCCTCGCCGGTCAGGTCCTGATACAGGCCCGAGCCATCCAGCGAGAAGGCCTCGAGCCCGGTCGGCACGGGGGTCGGAGCGGCGGCGGGCCGATTCAGGGCGACGCGGGCCGAGGGAGCCCCGGCGCGGGGATCGCCCAGCACGGTGACGAACAGGGCGGCCGCGCCCAGCAGCAGGACGCCGGCGGCGGCGACGGCCACCGGCGGCTTCTTCAGCATGCGGAGCGCGGGGGCGAGGGTTTCGGCCACGGAGCGGCGGGCGGGCGGAGCGCCCGCGGTGGCGGCGAGAACGGACTGGCGCTTGGCGAACATGGGCAAAGGAACTGGGCGCTCGAACGGGGGTCCGCGGGACGGACTCCTTCAAGACCCACATTGACCGTGCGTCGGTTAAGAAAGCCTAACGCGGTGTTAGGCATGTGGGGGGGGATCAGGCAGCAGGCAGCAGGTCAGCGGGAGGGCTGGGCCTCTACGCGGGTGATCAAACCGTGGAGCATGCGCCCGACTTCATCCGTCTGATCGAGCAGGGGCGCGGTGGCGCCGGAAGCAAGCAGACTGCTGCCTGCTGCCTCACTCACGGCGTTTCGTCCGCCTCCGGCTCGACGGCGGCCATGGCCGTGCCCGGCGCGGTGACGACGATGCCTTCCGGGGCGGCCGCCAGCTGCGTCAGGTTCCCGCCCGCGCGCAGCACGTCGAAGGCCCGCTCCAGCTGGTAGTCCTTGTCCTTGTCGTAGGCCTCGCCCGGGGCCTCGTGAGGGACGTGCGGGCCCTTGCGCTCGGCCCCGATGGAGGCGTCGAGCGCCGTGGCGTAGGCGGCCTCGGAATAGATGAAGTTCGAGCGCGACACGATCTTGGCCTCGGCCTCGGAGCGGGCCACCTCGAGATCCGGCTCGATGCCGATCTTCTGGATCGAGGCGCCGGAGGGCGTGTAGTAGCGCGCCGTGGTGATCGACAGGGCCCCGTCGGCCCCGCCGCGCAGCGGGATGACGCTCTGCACCGACCCCTTGCCGAAGCTGGTCAGGCCGATGACGGTGGCGCGCTGATGGTCCTTCAGGGCCCCGGCGACGATCTCGGAGGCCGAGGCCGAGCCGTAGTTGATCAGCACCACGACCGGCAGGCCGTCGGTCAGGTCGCCCGGACGGGCGGCGTAGCGCAGGATCTGCTCGGGCCGGCGACCGCGCTGGCTGACGATCTCGCCGCGCTCGAGGAAGGCGTCGGAGACGGCGATGGCCGCATCCAGCAGACCCCCGCCGTTGTTGCGCAGGTCCAGGACATAGCCCTTGAGGGCCGGGTTCTCGGCCTTGAGCCGGGCGATGGTCTCGCCCAGTTCGCGTCCGGTGTTCTCGTTGAAGGTCGAGATGCGCAGCACGCCGTAGTCGCCCTCGATGCGGCCGGTGACCGAGTCGATCTTGATTATCTCGCGGGTCAGGACGACCTCGCGCGGCTCCTCGCCGTCGCGCAGGAAGGTGACCTTGACCGAGGTGCCGGCGGCGCCGCGCAGCTTTTCGGAGACCTGGCTGACGGTCAGGCCGGAGGAATTCTGGCCCTCGATGGCCGAGATGACGTCGCCGGCCTGGACGCCGGCGCGGGCGGCGGGGCCGCCGTCCATCGGCGAGATGATCTTCACCAGCCCGCCCTCGGACGAGATGGTCAGGCCGACGCCGGTATACTGGCCCTCGGTGCGCTCGCGCAGCTCGGTGTAGCCCTTGAGCGGCAGGTAGGAGGAGTGGGGGTCCAGCGCCCCCATCATGCCCTGCAGGGCGGCCTCGATCAGCTTCTTGTCGTCGACCGGCACGACATAGTCGCGCTCGACCGTGGCGAGGGCGTCGCCGAACAGGCCGATCAGGCGGAAGGCCTCGTTGCGCGGGGTCTGGCCGGCGGTCGTGGCGGCGCCCAGGCCGACCACGGTGGCGGCGACGGCGCCGATCATCAGAAACTTGCGCATACGGTCTACTTCCAGCGGGCCGCGGAAACGGCCCGTACATCTCAGGTTAGGCGGCTGCCGGCGCCCAAATCGTGACCGAGCGCCGGTCTGTCGATAAAATCAGCGTCATCGGAGGATGGGAAGCGGATTCGCTGAACAGGGACTAGCCCCTCATCTCAGCCACGGCCCCGGGTCGATCGGGCGTTCCTCGCGGCGCAGTTCGAAGCCGATCTCGCCGTCGGGGCCCGAGCGGCCCAGCGCC
>NZ_JAVHLH010000297.1 GCF_031082345.1 Brevundimonas sp.
TGCTGGACCGGATCGCCTCGCGCATTCCTCTGGTGAAGAGCGCCCGCCGACGCCGCGCCGTGTTCGACAGCCGCGACCAGGCCCTGGCGGCCTACGCGGGACGGGGCGCCTTTCGCGGCTGGCCGGAGATGATGCTGGCCGACTATCTGGCCGACGGGCTGATCGAGTCCGGCGAAGGCGTGACCCTGGCCTGCCCGCCGGAATGGGAGGCGTCGAACTATGCGGCGCAGAGCCACGATCCGTGGCGGGCGCTGAAGCGGCTGGACCGGCCGGTGCGCATCCTCAAGGCCGAGGCCGGGTCGACCTGCCACGTGCCGGAGCAGCCCCGCGGCCTGCCCCACGTCACCGTCGAGACGGTCCATGGCGGCACGCATTTCTTCCCGATGCTCAAGGCCGACGTCGCCCGTGACGCCCTCTTCGACGCGGCGGTCTGACGCCCCGACCGGTACTGGCGCGAAGGCGGCGCGCGGGCTAAACCGCCGCCAACCAGACAAGCCGACACTTCAGGGAAACGCTCAGTCATGCGCGACATCAACCATTTCATCGACGGCGCCTCGTTCACCGGCTCTTCGGGCCGCTTCTCCGACGTCTTCGACCCGAACATCGGCGAGGTGCAGGCGCGGGTGCAGCTGGCCTCGGTCGCCGAGATGGACCGCGCCGTCCAGGCGGCCCAGAACGCCTTCGAGGGCTGGTCCACGGTCAACCCCCAGCGCCGCGCGCGGGTGATGTTCGAGTTCAAGCGGCTGGTCGAGGCCAATATGACCGAGCTGGCCGAGCTGCTCAGCTCGGAACACGGCAAGGTCGTCGCCGACTCCAAAGGCGACATCCAGCGCGGTCTGGAAGTCATCGAATTCGCCTGCGGCATCCCGCACGCGCTGAAGGGCGAATACACCTGGGGCGCCGGTCCCGGCATCGACGTCTATTCGATGCGCCAGCCGCTGGGCGTGGTCGCGGGCATCACCCCGTTCAACTTCCCGGCCATGATCCCGATGTGGATGTTCGGCGTGGCCATCGCCGTCGGCAACACCTTCATCCTCAAGCCGTCCGAGCGTGATCCGTCGGTGCCGGTGCGTCTGGCCGAGCTGATGATGGAGGCCGGGGCCCCGGCCGGGGTGCTCAACGTCGTCCACGGCGACAAGGCGGCGGTCGACGCCATCCTGACCCACCCGCAGGTTCACGCGATCAGCTTCGTCGGCTCGTCCGACATCGCCAACTATGTCTACCAGACCGGCGCGGCGCACGGGAAACGCGTCCAGGCCATGGGCGGGGCCAAGAACCACGGCATCGTCCTGCCCGACGCCGACATGGACCAGGTGATCAAGGACCTGTCGGGCGCCGCCTACGGCTCGGCCGGCGAACGCTGCATGGCCCTGCCGGTGGTGGTGCCGGTCGGCAAGAAGACCGCCGACGAACTGCGCGAGCGGATGGTCGCCGAAATCCCGTCGATGCGGCTCGGCGTCTCGACCGACGCCGGGGCCCACTACGGCCCGGTGGTCACCGCCCAGCACAAGGCGCGGGTCGAGGGCTGGATCGAGAAGGGCGTCCAGGAAGGCGCCGAACTGGTCGTCGACGGCCGCGGCTACTCCCTGCAGGGGCACGAGAAGGGCTATTTCATCGGCCCGTCGCTGTTCGACCACGTCACGCCCGAGATGGAGTCCTACAAGGAGGAGATCTTCGGCCCGGTGCTGCAGATCGTCCGCGCCGCCTCGTTCGAGGAGGCCCTGGCCCTGCCGTCGAAGCACCAGTACGGCAACGGCGTCGCCATCTTCACCCAGAACGGCCGCGCGGCCCGCGACTTCGCCGCCCGGGTCAATGTCGGCATGGTCGGGATCAACGTGCCGATCCCGGTGCCGGTCGCCTATCACACCTTCGGCGGCTGGAAGCGCTCGGCCTTCGGCGACACCAACCAGCACGGCATGGAGGGGGTGAAGTTCTGGACCAAGGTCAAGACCGTCACCGCCCGCTGGCCCGACAGCGAGCTGGAGCACTCGGATTCCAGCTTCGTCATTCCGACGATGGGCTAGAGCGAAATCGGTTGAGTTGGACGCAGTCCAACTCGGCTCAGATTTCGCTCCAGCATTGATCCTGGACCATTTTTTGGATTCAGGTCGATTCGACCTGAAGCAAAAATGGTCGGGCTCGCCTCCCCGGCGTCCGGGGGTGCGCAAAGCGCCGGCAGGGGCTAACCTGCCGGCCATAGTGAAGCTGGAGCGTTCCCCCGCATGCGTCGCTTTTTCGTCTGGTCGGCCCTCGCGGCCCTGATCGGCCTGATCCTCGCGATCGGCGGATTCTGGGCCTATCAGCACTACTACGCCCGTTTCCAGCCGGTGACCGTGACCCGCAACCAGGCCGCCATCCAGCAGATGCTGGATGAGGCGTCGTGGCTGTCCGCCGGCGGCGGGGGCGAGCCCCTGTACATCATCGGCTATCGCGACTCGGCGGCCATGCAGCGCTACGAGCGAGAGGAGGCGCCGAAGTTGCGCGCCGCCGGCCTCGAGGTGCGGATCATCGTCTTCGCGCGCCCCGAGCGGGAAGGGCTGGCGCAGTCGACGGCGGCGGAACGGGCCACCGTGGCCGAGCTGTGGCTGACGCGCGACTGGACCCTCTACCAGCGCTGGACCGCCACGCCGTCGAACAACTGGACCGCGGCGGGCATTCCGGCCGCCGACGGCAGCCTGGCGCGGGGCGCCGTGGTCGAGGCCGGGCGCGATTTCATCGAGCGGTTGACCGAGGCGCTGGCAGGGGAAGGGCTCGGGATCAGCTATCCGCTGGTCATCTGGCGCGATCGCGAGGGCTATATGAAAGCCTGCGCCTGTTCCGACAGCCGGTCCTGGGCCTTCGTGCGCGACGATCTGAACGCGCCCGACCGGATCGGCTCGCCCACGGCGGGGGCCGAGGTCGCGCCGCCGGCGGCGGCTCCGAACGACGGCGGTCCCCAGAGCCTGCCCTATCCGACCCTGCCGCCCCTCGCCCCGGGGGAGGGAGAGCCGGTCCCGGATGCGGACGCAGCGCCTGCGCCGACCACCCCGCCGGCTCGCCCGGCCACGCCCCCGGCGCCACGCAAGGCTCCCGAGGCGAAAAAGCAGGACGACACGACTTTCTTCTGAGGTTCGGACGGTTCGGTGTCGCGGATGTCGCGGATGTCGACGATTTTGTCGCGG
>NZ_JAVHLH010000298.1 GCF_031082345.1 Brevundimonas sp.
CTTTCGGGACGGCGGCGGCCCCGGGCGCGGCGGCCGGGGAGGCGCGCCATGACCCGGTCCGGCGGGTGACGGCCGATCGAAGACCTTCGACCCCCGAAGGCAGGCCGCCCGCCCAGTCCGCGACCCGTCGGGCGGCGGGTCCGGCCTCGTCGCGCACCGTCTCCCAAGCGGCCACGGCGTGCTTCTGCTCGATCGCCAGCAGGAACAGCACCATGCAGACGAAGGCCAGCGCGCCGGCGAGGCGTTTCATCGCAGACTGGGAAGGGGCCGTGGCGGCGGTCATGGACGCAACCCTAGCGAGGGTCGGCGGGGAGGTGAACGCCTATCGCCCGACAGGGGCGCCAACGGGGGCGCCGGAGTCGTCCAGCGCCTGGGCCGGCGGCATGGCCCACTCGCCGCGCCAGTCATAGTTCAGCTGGACGCAATGACGGTAGGCGCCGTCCGACCAGCGGCCGACGGCGTGCAGCGTCAGGGGGCGGGCCAGCCGGACCCGGCCCGCCACCAGCCACACCTCTTCCGAACCGGGACACAGGGCGCGCGACAGGCCGCGGCCGTCCCCCTCGGGCTCGATATGGTAGATCGCAGACTCGGTGGAGCCGGCCGGCAGGGCGCGGCGCACCGCGCCGGGTCCGCCCCGGCGGATATCGGCCGAGCCGCGTTGCGAGGTCGAGATGATCCGCCGCACGCTGATGGCGCCGAACAGGCCGCGGTTGGCCTCCAGAGTCACGCCCCGGGTCAGGGCCTGGGTGATCCGGTCGGCGGCGTCATAGGCCAGGTAGCGGGTCTCGGCCGCGGCCGGTCCGGCGACGGCGAGCAAGGCCAGGGTGGTGGTCAGGATGCGGAGCATGGGACGTTGATCCGTGATCCATAAGGCAAAAGGACGGCGCGTCTCCCTCCCGTTCCGGAAGGAAGACGCCCGAACGCCCTACTCGAGCGTGCGCTGGATCTCTTCGACGGTGAAGCACTCGATGAAGTCGCCGGCCTTGATGTCCTGGAAGCCCTGGAAATGCATGCCGCATTCCTGGCCCGACGGAACCTCGTTGACCTCGTCCTTGAAGCGCTTGAGCGTGGCCAGCGTGCCCAGCTCCAGCACCACCACGTCGTCGCGGATGATGCGGACCTTGGCGCCCTTGCGCACCACGCCCTCGGTGACCCGGCAACCGGCGATCTTGCCGGTCTTGGAGATGTCGAACACCTGCAGCACCTGTGCGTTGCCCAGGAAGGTTTCGCGCTGCAGCGGGGCCAGCATGCCCGAGAGCACGCCTTTCATGTCGTCGAGCAGGTCGTAGATGATCGCATAGTAGCGGATCTCGACGCCCTCGCGCTCGGCGAGGTCCTTGGCCTGTTTCGAGGCGCGGACGTTGAAGCCGAGGATCGGCGCCCCGGCCGACTTGGCCAGTTGCACGTCGCTCTCGGTGATGCCGCCGGCGCCCGACATGACGGTGCGCGCGCGGACCTCCTCGTTGCCCATCTTGTCCAGCGAGCCGACGATGGCCTCGGCCGAACCCTGCACGTCGGCCTTGATGATGACCGGAAGTTCCGAGACCTTCTTGGACTGCAGCTTGGACATCATGTCGACCAGCGAGACCTGGTTGATGCCGCCGGTGGCCTTCTCGCGCTTGATGCGGGCGCGGTACTCGGTCAGTTCGCGGGCGCGGGCCTCGCTCTCGACCACGGCGAAGGGCTCGCCGGGGCTGGGCGCTTCGTCGAGGCCGAGGATCTCGACCGGAACCGACGGCCCGGCCTCGCTCAGTTGCTCGTTGCGCTCGTTGAGCAGGGCGCGGACCTTGCCCCAGGCGGAGCCGGCCACGACGATGTCGGCGCGCTTCAGGGTGCCGCGCTTGACCAGGACGGTGGCGACCGGGCCGCGGCCCTTGTCCAGCTTGGCCTCGATGACCACGCCTTCCGAGGTGCGTTCCGGGTCGGCCTTCAGGTCCATCATCTCGGCCTGCACCAGGATGGCCTCGATCAGGCCGTCCAGGTTGGTGCGGTTCTTGGCCGAGACCTCGATGATCTGGGTGTCGCCGCCCAGGCTTTCGGCGATGACCTCGTGCTGCAGCAGCTCGTTGACCACCTTCTGCGAATTGGCGTCCGGCTTGTCGATCTTGTTGACCGCCACGATGATCGGGGCGTTGGCCGCCTTGGCGTGCTGGATGGCCTCGATGGTCTGGGGCATGACGCCGTCGTCGGCGGCCACCACCAGCACCACGATGTCGGTGACATTGGCGCCGCGCGCCCGCATCGCCGAGAAGGCCGCGTGGCCCGGGGTGTCGAGGAAGGTGACGCGCTGACCATCGGGCAGACGGACCTGATAGGCGCCGATGTGCTGGGTGATCCCGCCGGCCTCGCCCGAGGCGACGTCGGTGGTGCGCAGGGCGTCCAGCAGCGAGGTCTTGCCGTGGTCGACGTGGCCCATGATGGCCACCACCGGCGCGCGCGGCGTGACCGCCTCGTCGTCGATGGCGTCGGACAGGAAGCCCGTCTCGATGTCGGATTCCGACACGCGCTTGACGGTCATGCCGTATTCGTCGGCCACCAATTCGGCGGTGTCGGTGTCGATGACGTCGGTGATCTTCACCATCAGGCCCTGACGCATCAGGAATTTGACGATGTCGACGCCGCGCACGGCCATCCGGTTGGCCAGGTCGCCGACGGTGATGACGTCGGGAATGACGACCTCGCGCGGACGGTTCGGCGCGTCGGTCGAGCCGCCCTTGCGCTTTTCCTTCTCGCGTTCGCGGGCCCGGCGGACCGAGGCCAGCGAGCGCATCCGCTCGGCGGCGTCCTCGTCGCCGCCGGCCAGGGCCTGGATGGTCAGACGGCCTTCGCGGCGCTTGGGTTCGCCGCGCGTGCGGCTGACGGCCTTGCCGGCGTCAGAGAAGCGCTTGTCGCGATCGTCCTCGACCTTGCTGCCGGCGGGACGGCCGAAACCGGCGCGGGCGGGGCGAGCGACGTCAGGCGTCGCAGGCGGGGCGTTCGGAGTCGGACGGCCGCCGGGGCCGGTGCGGGCTCCGCCCGGACGGGCGGCGCCGGGAGCGGGCCGCGGATTCAGGGCCGAATAGCGGACCGGCTCGGCCGGACGGGCGCCTTGCGGACGTTCGGCGTAGTTGCGCTCGCCGCCGCCCATGGCGGCTTCGCGGGCCGAGCGCAAC
>NZ_JAVHLH010000299.1 GCF_031082345.1 Brevundimonas sp.
CCCCTGCCCCCTCCTCTGCTGAACTCCAGGCACGGGCGGACGAGAACGCCGCCCGTAAGGAACGGAGCCGCGCCTTCAAGGCCGCCATGGCGCTCTCCCTCTGGCGCGAGGGCCTGCCGGCGGCCGGTACGCCCGTCGAGACCTATCTTCGCGCGCGCGGGATCCACGGCGCCGCGCTGGAGGCCATGTTGGGCCAACTGCGGTTCCATCCGCAGGCTTATCACTCCGGCGACACCGCCCGGCCCGTCGCTGCGCCCGCAATGGTCGGCTTGATCATGACGCCTGAGGGGCCGACCGGCGGGGTTCACGTCACCTACCTGTCGTGCGATGGCGCGCGGAAGGCCGACCTTTCCCCAAGTCGAAAAGTCTGGGGGCCCACAAATCGCCTAGATGCGACCGGCGTCGCCCGGCCGGGAGGCGTTTGGCTGACATCTCCCTTCGCTCCCGGGCCCCTCATCGTCGGTGAAGGCATCGAGACGACAGGCGCAGGGGGCTCGATGATCGGCCTTCCCTGCCGGATGGTGGCGACCTTGTCGCTCGATGCGCTGCAGGGGGCCTATCTGACCGACAGTCGAGGTCGCGTGGATCTGTCGGACCTGCAGCCGGACCCGATGCTTCCTGCCTTCACCTGGCCGGAGCCCGCGGATCAGCCGTGGGGCGCGCCCATTCTCTGCATCGATCGCGATATGAAGCCAATTCGCATCCGCACTGCCGGCGACCAGGATGAAGACGACGAGGAGATCCTCGACGCCGATGGGCGAGCCGTGGTCTGCGCGGCCCTGGCCGCCGCCGCCTGGATCATCGCGGGCGCGCGCTGGCTCGCCTTCGCGATTCCGCCCCGGGATATGGACATCAACGACCAGCTGATGGCCAGCCATGCTGGCCAGGCCCCAGGCTATTTGCGTCTGCTCAGCCTCAGCGGATTCGCGGCCGCGTGCTCGGCCGATGATCCGTCCTAAGGCCTTCGCGGAACAGAACACGAACTTCTCACTTCCTTTCCCGCGAGCCGCGGCCTAATGCGGCCACGGTCGGTGGCGCTGACCGGGTAGTGAGATGACAGAGCGGTTCCGCATTCGCCCGTCGGAGATCCCCGATGGCCATTACATCGTCGCCGTCTGTCAGGCGTGCCACGAACACCGCTACATCACCCGCGCCCTCATGCTTGAGAAGGCCGGTGACGTCCCTCTGAGTCGTATTGAGCCCCGGCTGCGCTGCATCGCCCGGCCGAGGGCCGACAAGCGTGGTCAGGCCTGCGGTGGGCGCATGGTCATGGAATGGCGCGCGCGACGGGTCGTTGATCCAGATTGGGCCGTCGGCTGATGGGGCGCCGCAACTACAGTCACTACACGGACGACGACTGGCGCACAGCTACATCCACCCTGCGCCAGATCCTCACGACTGGCTGGCCAGTCTATGCCCACTGCGACCTTTGCGAGGTGCGCCTTAAGGTCGACGTCGCGCGCGTCGCGCAGTTAGCCGGATCGCAGAAAAGCCTCTGGGGCGCAAAGCCTCGCTGCCGCTGCGTAGGCTGTCCTGGCCGGGTCACCTTCTACCTCGATCCGCCCGGCGCTCACACGGCAATGGCCATGACGGCGAAACGATGAAGGGCTCGCCTGTTTTCTGCGAGCCATGGCGGCGAGTCGAACCCGGGAACGGGGGATTCGATTCATCTCCGGACCCAGGCGTGGTCGCAGAGGAGCCAACCGCAAGGCTGATCGCCTACGGCGACTGCGGCGGGGTGTCCCCGTCCTTCGGCTTCGCCTGCAGCACGGGTGATCCCCCTCCCCGCCTCGGCCTTGCCCTTGTCTTCAGGGGGTTGGTTTTCGCGGCCCCCGCTTCAGGGAAGCGGATGGCCCCGCTCCAGTTTGGGCGGGGTTTGCCCGATAGGCTTCACGCCGCCGCGATGCGGCCAGCCAGGTCCCAGCCAGCAAGACGGCATAGATCGTGGAGGGGGTGGGTCGGGTCAGCGATTACCAGCGGTCGGTCTGCCGGCGGAATGCGCTCGATGAGCGCGGTTATGGTCGGCCGGATCCGCGATGCGATGGCGTCGGAGGCCAGCTTGTCGGCCAGCAGCGGGTGATGATCTTCGATAGTGGCCCGCGAAGTCCATGCGCGGCGGCCCAGCTGATAGGCCAACTGCTTCCGAGCCGCATCATCGAGCGCTGGCCCCTTCGGCACCCTCTTCTCGGGCCACCTGTCAAACGCGTCAGCCTGCTGCAGGGCGAGTTCCGTGGCGGCTGGCGGAGCCCCTGCCCTATGCGCCAAGGCCGCGTAGGCGCGTATCGCGTCCCCGCCGACCTTGTCATGCGCCTTGATGATGAACACGGGCTCCCCTTCGGAGAGCCCGCGCGTGGAGAACAGCGCGTCGTAGTCCGGACGGCCCGTCGAAATTCCGGTCATCAGCGCTTCCAGGCGAGGCCGGGGATTTCCGGCTCGCCTTCCACGAGGATAGCCGAGGCCCCCGTTTGGGCTTCGATAGCTTGGACCGTCTGGCGCAGCATGTTCTCAGTGAAGTCGCGAGGCGTTCCGACGAGGCGGTTGGCCAGCGCCCGGCCGAAGCGTTGAGTGAGCCCGCCGCCGCTGATCGCGGTGTCGCTGGCGAACAGGTTCAGGTGGTAGCCCTCCCGCTCGTCGTTCTTGTAGGGGAACAGGCAGAGCTGAACCCGAAGCTGCTGCGAGCCCGACACGGCCCGCTGGACATTCGCGGTCCACACAGCGCCCTGACAGTCCGCGACCATGAACTGCTCCGTGCTGACCCCGCCCAAGGCGGCGAGCCCGGCCAGGCGGCTGTCGGCAAGCGGATTGGACAGGGTGAAGCGCCCCGGCTGCTCCGGAGTCTGGATGGCGATCGGCCGGTTCGACTGAAAGTCGCTCGCATACCCTTGCAGGATGCGCTCGGCGGCGTCGATGACGGGGCCTTTAGCGGCTTCCGTCTCAAAGTCGATGATGGCGTAGGCCTGGTAGCTGCGCTGCCTGTTTTGCGCTTCGGCGGCGGTGGCGACGGTGACGGCGGCAAGCGCGATGGCGGTGACCGCCGTGGCAGCCGTGATGGCGATAATGGTGCGGCGGAGGGGGCCGGCTTGGCGACGGACCGCCACGTGGGAGACTTCCGACGGGTCCGGGGCGGCGACTCGTCGGACC
>NZ_JAVHLH010000029.1 GCF_031082345.1 Brevundimonas sp.
CGGCCAGGGCCGCCTCGATCCGGGTCTCCAGCGTCCAGTCGGCCGCGGCGAGATCGTCCTCCGTCGCCTCGCCCGCCAACACCCGCCGCACCACGGCCATGGCCGGACCCGCCCCGAGCAGGTCGAGAACCGTCTCGCCGGGCCGGGGGTCCCGCCTCTGCTCCAGCCAGCCGACCTTGCCGGCGCGTGCGACGGCGCCCTCTGCGGGTTCGACGAGGCCCGTCACCAGGCGCAGCAGCGTGGTCTTGCCGACGCCATTGCGGCCGACAAGGCCCGTGCGCTCGCGCCCGAAGGCGAGGCTCAGGTCAGAAAATAGGGTGTGGCCGTCAGGCGTGCGGGCCGCGACGCGATCGAGCGTCACGGATGCGGATGCGGACGGGCTTGGGGCGAGGCTGGGTGAGGACATGGACAAACGCGAGCAGCGAGGCGGAAAGGGCGAAACCAATTCCCAGTGCGCTGATCATGTTCGTCGGGCCTCCAGTGAACTCACTCGAAGCCTCAGGATGCGGGCGGCGGCGCGGTCGTGCAAGTGATTTTCCGCCGCACCCCCTCGGAACGCCCGCCCTCCGGGACATGCCGGAATGGCGAAAGCCGGCCCGGACGCCTAGATTCGGTCGATGCATCCCCCGTCCGAAACCGAGACTCCGACCCGCCGACGCGAGGCGATCGTCGAGCAGATCCGCGCCGAGACCGGCATCGACGAAGCCATGATCGGCCGTCTCGTCGACGGCTTCTACGACCGCGTTCGCGCCGATCCGCTGATCGGTCCGGTGTTCAACGACCGCATCCGCGACTGGGGCCCCCACCTGGAGCAGATGCGGCTGTTCTGGTCGTCCGTGGCGCTGATGAGCGGCGCCTACCACGGCCGGCCGATGCCGAAACACCTGCCCCTGCCGGTCGATGCGCGCCATTTCGACCGCTGGCTGGCGCTGTTCGAGGCGACCGCCCGCGACCTGTGCCCGCCGGTGGCCGCCGACCATTTCATCGAGCGCGCCCGCCGCATCGCCGAGAGCCTGGAACTGGGCATCGCCGGAGCCAACGGCGTGCTGCTGGGCAAGGGCGAACGCTATCTGCGTGCCACCGCCCCCGACCCGGACCAGGCCGTGTCCGGGCCGGTGTGACCTACTCGGGCGCGCCGCCGAAGGCGCCGGGGACCATGACCTGCCCCAGGGCCATGGCGTCGCGCAGATTCATCATCTTGACGCCATTCATCAGGATGTCGCCGCCCGCCACCCCTGATGGACAACGCCCCAGATAGCGTCCGACCTCCGTCGTGGTCGTCGTCTCGCCACCCGCGGGGGACACCGTGACCATGGTCACCTTGTGCGAATAGCGCCGGTTGAAATCGCCCTCGATCTCGCCCGACACGGTCAAGGAGGAGTTCATCGGCAACGGGCATCGCGTCCCGTAGGTCCAGCGCCCCCGGCCTTCCCGGCTGACAGTCGACCGGGCCGGGCAGAACGGTGCGTGGAGTTGCGTTCCGTAGACATTGACCTCCGACTGAATGGCGAGATCCATGCAGACCTGGGACTTGAGAGTCCCGGTGTCGTCGGTCCGGGACACCTCCCAGAGGCCGGGCCGCAGCACGGGCAGGGCCACCGCGCCGGTGGACGCCACCGCGTCGTTGCTGACCATCGGCTCGCCCTCATCGCCCCCTTCCCGCTCGCCCGCCTTCGTCCCTCCGCCCGCGCCCGGACGACGCAGGATCAGCTTGTCCTCTTCTTCCTCCGACGCAGCCGGGTCCTGGGCGGCGCCGAAATACTGTCCGCCCGCCCAGGCCGATCCGCCGATGATGACGAGGCCGACCACGCCGATCGCGACTTTCTTGATCATGGAAACCTCCATCCGTCCCTAAAGCTTGACCAGTTCAACCCGGCGGTTCTTCGCCCGGCCGGCCTCGGCGTCATTGTCGGCGACGGGCCGGTCAGGCCCGAACCCGCGCGGCTCCAGCCGGTTCACGGCGATGCCGGCTCCGGTCAGGGCCGCAACCACGGATCGGGCGCGGGCCTCCGAAAGAGCCCGATTGTGCGCGGCCGACCCCGTGTTGTCGGTATGTCCCTCGACCCCCAGCCGCAGGTTCTCCTGGTCGCGCAGCAGGGCCAGCACGGCATCAATCTGCCCGCGCGATTCCGGCAGGATGTCGGCCTTGTCGACGGCGAAATTGACCTGGATCGCCACCCGTCCGTCCGCCTCCAGTTCGCGGCGCAGCTGATCGGCCGGCAGCAGGCCGGCGGTGACAACCAGCGGAGCCGTTTCGGCCACGGTCAGGCCCGCCGAGGAATTGCCGGCGTCAAAATGCACCCAGATGGTCTTGTCCGCCCGCCGGATGACGTAGGTCGCGACCTCGTTGTTGTAGATGTCGCCTGTGCCCGCGGTGGTGTCGCTGATCGTCTGGTCGCCGAGCGCGTTGATGGCCTCGGTGGTCACGGGAGCCTGCGAAATCTTGATCCCGCCGGCGCGATTGATCACGGCCTCAATGTTCCGCTGCAGTTCGAGGCGGGAGAATTGCTGGTCGTCCTCGGGCTCGATCATGGACATGTAGACCTTGCCCTCGACAGCCCGAAAGGCCCCCTTCACCCAGAAGGGGAATGAGAAGAAATCGTGCGTCACCTCTCCGGTGCTGACATAGCCGTCGGGCAGGGAGAAGTAGGGAAAGGCCCCGAGCGGCGCGGCCGAGACGGGCACGGTCGACAGGTCGAAGGCGCCGGCGACCGACGCTTCGTTCCCGGCAGTCGCGGCGCCGGTCGTCACGCTTTCAGTCGGACGATCAGCCGGCCCGCTGTCCTCGGCCCCACATCCCCCCAGGGCCCCCAAGGCCAAAAGGCCGGCCGCAATCCCAACGCTTCGCCGCATACGCCTCCCCCAAGCTTTGCCATATGCTAGCCAAATCGGTTCGACGAACGCAAATCCACCCAGATGTTCCCTCAATGTTCTTGCTGAATCCGGCGAATTGGTCCCCATATAGCGCTGTCGCGCCGGACCCTCCCCGGCCCTTCCGCGTTCCCGGACTCCCCAGCCTTCAGGCCCCATGACCGAAAAGCACAATTTCATCCGCGTGCGCGGCGCCCGCGAGCACAATCTCAAGGGCGTCGACGTCGACATCCCGCGCGAGCAGCTGGTGGTGATGACCGGCCTGTCCGGGTCGGGCAAAAGCTCGCTCGCCTTCGACACCATCTACGCCGAGGGCCAGCGCCGCTATGTCGAGAGCCTGAGCGCCTACGCCCGCCAGTTCCTCGAGCTGATGGGCAAGCCGGACGTGGACCTGATCGAGGGCCTGTCGCCGGCCATCTCGATCGAGCAGAAGACGACCTCGAAGAACCCGCGATCGACGGTCGGCACGGTGACCGAGATCCACGACTATATGCGTCTGCTGTGGGCGCGGGTCGGCGTGCCCTATTCGCCGGCCACCGGGCTGCCGATCGAGAGCCAGACCATCTCGATGATGGTCGACAAGCTGAACGCCCTGCCCGAGGGCGAGCGTCTGCTGCTGCTGGCCCCGGTCGTGCGCGGCCGCAAGGGCGAATACCGCAAGGAGATCGCCGAGTGGCAGCGGTCCGGCTTCCAGCGGCTGAAGATCGACGGCCAGTTCTACGCCATCGAGGACGCCCCGACGCTCGACAAGAAGTTCAAGCACGACATCGACATCGTCGTGGACCGGATCGTCACCAAGGCTGGACTGGAGGGCCGCTACGCCGACAGCCTGCAGACTGCGCTGGGGCTGGCGGACGGCATCGCCGTGGCCGAATGGGCCAATACCCCGGAGGGCGAGGACCCGCGCCGCCTGACCTTCTCCGAAAAATTCGCCTGCCCGGTCTCGGGCTTCACCATCAGCGAGATCGAGCCGAGGCTGTTCTCGTTCAACAATCCGTTCGGCGCCTGCCCGACCTGCGACGGGCTCGGGGTCAAGCTGGCCTTCGACGCCGATCTGGTGGTGCCAGACCGTGACAAGACCCTGCACAAGGGCGCCATCGCCCCGTGGTCGCGCGGCCCCTCGCCGCTCTACACCCAGACCCTGCAGTCGCTGAGCCGTCACTACGGCTTCTCGATGGACAAGCCCTGGCGCGACCTGCCGGAAAAGGCGCAGGCCGTGATCCTGCGCGGCTCGGGCGGGGAGAAGATCAAATTCACCTACGACGACAACGCCCGCACCTATGAGACCACCAAGGCCTTCGAAGGGGTCTTGCCGAATCTCGAGCGGCGCTGGCGCGAGACGGATTCCTCATGGGTGCGCGAGGAACTGGGCCGGTTCCAGTCGGAGACGCCGTGCGAGGCCTGCGGCGGCAAACGCCTCAAACCCGAGGCTCTCGCGGTCAAGATCGCCGGCGAGGACATCGCGGAGGTGTCGTGGCGCTCGATCAAACACGCCCACGAATGGTTCACGGCGCTCGGCGACAAGCTGACCGACAAGCAGATGGAGATCGGCCGCCGGGTGCTGAAGGAGATCACCGACCGGCTGCGCTTCCTCAACAATGTCGGGCTCGACTATCTCAGCCTGTCGCGCGCCTCGGGCACCCTGTCCGGCGGCGAGAGCCAGCGCATTCGCCTCGCCTCCCAGATCGGTTCGGGCCTGACCGGCGTGCTCTACGTCCTCGACGAGCCCTCGATCGGCCTGCACCAGCGCGACAACTCGCGGCTGCTGGAAAGCCTGCGCGGGCTGCGCGACCTCGGCAATTCCGTCCTCGTCGTCGAGCATGACGAGGAGGCGATCCTGACCGCCGACTATGTCATCGACATGGGTCCGGCCGCCGGCATCCACGGCGGCGAGGTCTGCGCCCAGGGCACCCCGGCCGAGGTCATGGCCAATCCCCAATCCCTGACCGCCAAATATCTGACCGGCGAGCGCGAGATCGAACTGCCCGCCGAGGGCCGCCGACCCGTCGACCGCAAGAAGATGCTGAGGATCAGCGGCGCCACGGGCAACAATCTGAAAAACGTCACCGGCGAGATCCCCGCCGGCCTTTTCACCTGCGTCACCGGCGTGTCGGGCGGCGGCAAGTCGACCTTCACCATCGAGACCCTCTACAAGGCCGCCGCCCGCCGGCTGCACAACGCCTCGGACGCCCCGGCGCCCTTCGACCGGATCGAGGGGCTGGAGATGTTCGACAAGGTCATCGACATCGACCAGTCGCCCATCGGCCGCACCCCGCGCTCGAACCCGGCCACCTACACCGGCGCCTTCGGTCCGATCCGCGACTGGTACGCCGGCCTGCCCGAGTCCAAGGCCCGCGGCTACGGCCCCGGCCGGTTCTCGTTCAACGTCAAGGGCGGGCGCTGCGAGGCCTGCCAAGGCGACGGCCTGATCAAGATCGAGATGCATTTCCTGCCCGACGTGTACGTCACCTGCGACGTCTGCAAGGGCAAGCGCTACAACCGCGAGACGCTGGAAATCGTCTTCAAGGGCAAGAGCATATCCGACGTTCTGGACATGACGGTTGAAGAGGCGGGCAGCTTCTTCAAGGCCGTGCCCTCGATCCGCGACAAGATGCTGACCCTGAACCGGGTCGGGCTCGGCTACGTCAAGGTCGGGCAGTCGGCGACCACCCTGTCCGGCGGCGAGGCGCAGCGGGTCAAACTGTCGAAGGAGCTGTCGAAACGCGCCACCGGCAAGACCCTCTACATCCTCGACGAGCCCACCACGGGCCTGCATTTCGAGGACACGCGCAAGCTGCTGGAGGTGCTTCAGGAGCTGGTCGAGAACGGCAACACCATCGTGGTGATCGAGCACAATCTCGACGTCATCAAGGTGGCCGACTGGCTGCTGGACTTCGGCCCCGAGGGCGGCGACGGCGGCGGCGAGATCGTCGCGGTCGGCACCCCCGAACAGGTGGCCGCCAACCCGAAGAGCTGGACCGGCAAATACCTGAAGGAAATCCTCGACCGCCACGAGACCCGCCGCAAGGCGCGCGTGGCGGCGCTGAGGAAGAGCGCCTGAGGGGTCAGACCTCGACCGGGGCCGCCTCCACGCCGTGGTCCCGGGTGCGGCCGCGCACGATCAGGACGACGGTTCCGACTAGCAGCACCGCCGTGGTGACGAAGCTGGCTTCCGGCCCGAAGTCGCCGCCCGTCAGCCACCAGGCCGCTCCCGCCGCGCCGGTCAGGTCGGTGATCAGGGGCGTGGTCTCGATCACCGTTCCTGAGACCTCCAGTCCGAAGCCGAGGCCCAGCAGCCAGTTCCAGGCCGCGTGCCAGCCGCACACGCCCCACAGCGAGCCCTCGCGCACGGCGTAGAGGCTGATGAACAGGCCGAACAGCACGATGTTGGCCAAGCCGACATACAGCTCCTTCGACGGCTCGATATTGCCGGCGTGGGCGAGGGCGAACAGGGCCGAGTTGCCGATCACGGCGAGCCACAGTCCGTGCCGCGAAGCGATCAGCTGCATCAGCCATCCGCGGAACAGCAGTTCCTCCGACGAGCCCTGGATGATGAAGCCCAGCATCAGGACGCCGATGGGCAGCAAGGCCGCGCCGGCCGCGGCGGAGCCGAACGCGCCGGCGCCCTCGACCACATAGCCGCCGGCGATCCAGATCACGCCGACCACGGTCAGCAGGAAGGCCAGGCCGATCAGGTAGCCGCGGACGAACCGCATCGGTCCCCTGGCGTTCAGGCCCAGGGCGGCCGGCCCGCGTCGCTCGAACAGCCAGACCCAGAGCAGGACCAGAACCGAGCCGAGGCCGAACGCCGCCGCCAGCTCATAGGCCAGTTGCGGCCAGCCCTCGGCGTCGCCGCCGAGGGTCACGAAGCCCATGGCCATCGCCGGCAGCAGGGCGCCCAGCTGCCCGCCGATCATGAAGACTGCGCCCAGCACGATGGCCGCGAGCGTCCAGGTTCGGCGATGGCGCCGCTTTCGCTCGGCGTAGAGTTCGACGCCCGTCATGCGGCGCTCCTTGTTGCGGCCCGGCCGACCGGGATCGGTCGATGCCTGAGGCCGCGGTCGCGCCGGATGGATGCGCCGGCTCGCGGATTTCAGGGGCGGGGCGTCACGCCCTGCCCGCGGTGACGGCGCCGGTCGCCTCAGGCTGTCGGCGTCTCGGCGCCCAGTCCCTTGAGGTCGCGATAGGCGGCGGCGAAGGGCGCATACATCACCCCGACCGTCAGGGCGTAGACGACCGCCTCGGCGAAGGCGCTGGCGATGATCCAGGGGTTGGTCACGTCGAGCGCCGCGGCCACGATCTCGGGATCGCTGTTTGAACCGAAGGTCCAGGACTCGGCCCCGGCCATCATGCCGAGCGGCAGGGTCACCACCCAGGACAGCATGCTGATGACCAGCACCATGACGAAGGCGATCACGGCCATGCCGAACAGGGACCAGAAACGGCCCCGGGTCACGGCGAAGGAATCGAAGAAGGCGAAGCGGTTCTCGGCCACCGTGATCGGCACCGCCAGGCTCAGGCGCACATAAAGCCAGATGATCACCCCGACGCCGGCGAAACCGCCCAGAACCATAAACAGCCACATCCAGTCCGCGCCCGTCGCGCCGGCGATGCCGGCGAGGATGACGACCAGTGCGACCAGGACCATCCAGGCGACAAAGGCCAGAATGCCCAGCACGAAGGTGACGACGAAGACCCGGACCTCGTCCATGCCCAGGTGCAGATAGCCGAAGCCTCCCGCGCGCGGATTCAGCACCGCCCGCGCGACCGCCGCCATCAGCATGGCGGTCACGATGAGCGACACAGGCAGCAGCCACGCCAGGCTCAGCATCACTTCGCCGAAGCCCTGAAACGCCGACATGACCTGTTCAGGCGTCGCCGACGGGGACTGCGATTCGAGCGCCTCCATGCGCTCGCCCCACGCCGTGATCGGACCGATCGCCCTCGACATCGCGAACAGGCTGGCCAGGCTCACGACGGCGTACAGCAGGGTCCAGGCGACCAGCGCCATCGGATTGCGTCTGACGAGACGGAACCCCTCGAACGCCGCATCACTGCCTGAAAACGCCATCGTCCCCTCCTTCTTGACCCGGTCCGAGCCTAGTCGGCGATCGGAGTCGTGTCAGCGGAATTCGCGGATTCCGCCGCCGGCTCGGCCTCCGCCGCCAGGTCCCGCACCGCCCTGGCGAACGGGGCCGTCGACAGCAATTGGAAGAAGCCGTGGATCCAGGCGATCGGCAGCAGCAGCATGAGCCCCAGCCCGATGAGGAGGTACGGCCGCTCCGGCAGACCCTCAAGCCAGGTCAGCATCGCCTCCGGATTGGCCATCACAAGGCCGCCGCCCACGAGCATCACCACCACGCCGATCACCATGGCCAGGGCGATTCCGACCACGATCGCGATCAGGAACATCAGGATCAACACGCCGACGAGACGCCACGTCTGTCCCCGGCCCAGCTTCCAGCCCTCAACGAAGGCGAAGGTGTCGTAGCGGAGGCTGGCGGGCGCGAGCAGGGCGAGCCGTCCCCACAGGGCGAGGAAGCCGACCGCCAGCGCGACGCCCATGCCCACATAGATCAGGGTCCGCCACGGATCGGGCGTTCCCGAGAGGGCCAGACCGATCGCGACCGCCAGCAACACCGCCGCGACCATCGCGATCATCATGCCGATGAAGATCGTCACGGCCACCACGGCGACGTACAGCTCGTGCATGCCGATGCGCAGGAAGGCGGCCCCGTCGCCGCGCCGACCCGAGAAGACAGCGCGGAAGATGGCGGTGGTCACAAACAGGGCGGCGAACAGCTGCAGCAGATTGGCCAGTTGGGACCAGAGATGGAACTGCACGGCCGTGGCGAAATCGCCGTCGAACGGCGCGGCGCTGGCCCCCGGTTCGAAGGCCCCCGAGGCCGCCATTTCCTGCAGCAGGGGGATCAGGCTGGCGAACGCCAGAACGCTCGGAGCCAGCAAAACGAGGCCCCAGATGATCGTGGCCATGGGTCGCCGTCCCGCCTGACGAAACGGCTCCGCGATCGCTTCGGTGATCGAAAATCTCTTCATGGCGCGCCCTCCCCGGCGACGTCACCTTAACCACAGCAACGCTTGCGACCCAAGCCGGATCGATTTCGGAGGCTGACGCGGCCGCCGGACGTGGCTAGAAGGCCGCCATGAACACCCCTGAAATCAAGCCCGTCCACATCATCGGCGGCGGCCTCGCCGGCTCCGAAGCCGCCTGGCAGATCGCCAACGCCGGCGTGCCCGTCATCTTGCACGAGATGCGCGGCGTCCCGGGCGTGAAGACCGACGCCCACCACACCGACGGCCTGGCCGAACTGGTCTGCTCGAACTCGTTCCGCTCGGACGATTGGGAGTACAACGCCGTCGGCCTGCTGCACGCCGAGATGCGGGCGCTGGACTCGATCATCATGGCTTGCGGCGACGCCAACCAGGTGCCGGCCGGCGGGGCGCTGGCCGTCGACCGCGAAGGCTTTTCGCAGGCGGTGACGGCGAAGCTGGAGGCGCATCCGCTGGTCACCGTCGTGCGCGAGGAGATCGCCGGCCTGCCGCCGGAGGACTGGGACAATGTCATCGTCGCCACCGGCCCGCTGACCTCGCCGGCCTTGGCCGAGGCCATCCTGAAGACGACCGGCGAGGAGAGCCTGAGCTTCTTCGACGCCATCGCCCCGATCGTCCACGCCGACTCGATCGATTTCGACATCGCCTGGCGGCAGTCGCGCTACGATAAGGAGGGCCCGGGCGGGGACGCCGCCGCCTACGTCAACTGCCCGATGGACAAGGCCCAGTACGAGGCCTTCATCGACGCCCTGCTGGCCGGGCCCAAGGCCGAGTTCAAGGAGTGGGAGAACGTCCCCTATTTCGACGGCTGCCTGCCCATCGAGGTGATGGCCGAACGGGGGCGCGAGACCCTGCGCCACGGGCCGATGAAGCCGGTCGGCCTGACCAATCCGCGCGACCCGCAGGTCAAGGCCCACGCCATCGTCCAGCTGCGGCAGGACAATGCGCTGGGCACGCTGTTCAACATGGTCGGCTTCCAGACCAAGCTGAAGCACGGGGCCCAGGCCGAGGTGTTCCGCATGATCCCGGGTCTGCACGAGGCGCAGTTCGCGCGGCTGGGCGGACTCCACCGCAACACCTTCCTCAATTCGCCCAAGCTGCTGGACCGGCAGCTGCGGCTGAAGGCCATGCCGCGGCTGCGCTTCGCCGGGCAGGTCACGGGAGTCGAGGGCTATGTCGAGAGCGCCGCCATGGGGCTGCTGACCGGCCGGCTGGCGGCGGCCCAGGCGCTGGGCCGCGACCTCGCCCCACCGCCGCCCGAGACGGCCATGGGGGCGCTGGTCGAACACATCACCGGCGGCCATCTTGAGGGCTCGAAATTCCAGCCGATGAACATCAATTACGGCCTGCTGCCGCCGCTGGAGGCCCCGAAGGTCGACGCCGAGGGGCGCAAGATTCCGCCCAAGGATCGCGGGCGGGCAAAGAAGCGGCTGATGAGCCTGCGGGCCATCGAGGCGCTGAAGGGCTGGCGAGACGCGGGATGAGCCTGTTCGAACCGGCCAGGGCCCGGATCCGCCAGCGGATCACCGACGTCTTCAATGACGCCGACAAGGGCGAACGGCCGGTGCTGCGACGGGCCGACGCGCTGTTTGCGCCGGACTCCGTGGCGTGGAAGGTCAATGGCGACGTGGTCACCATGATGATCGGCGGGGTCTCGGGTTTGCTGCTGCAGATGCTGCATCCGGCCGTCCTGGCGGGCGTGTGGGATCATTCGGACTTCCGCGCCGACATGCACGGGCGGTTGCGGCGGACAGCGAAATTCATCGCCACGACGACCTATGACCATGCCGAGGCGGGGCGGGCGGCGATCGACCGGGTCAACCGGATTCACCGCAAGCTGGGCGGCGAACTGCCGGACGGGACGCCCTATCGGGTCAGCGACCCCGCGCTGCTGGCCTGGGTGCATGTGACCGAGACGATCAGCTTCCTCGACGCCTGGATCCGCTATGCCGAGCCGGCGATGCCGCGGGCGGAGCAGGACGCCTATTTCGCCGAGATGGCGCGGGTCGGCCAGGCGCTGCACGCTGACCCCCTGCCCCGCACCCGGGCCGAGGCGGAAGCGCTGATCCAGAGTTTCCGGCCCGGGCTGCGGGCCGACGCCCGGACGCATGAGGTGGCGGCCATGGTCATGCGCCAGACCGTCGGTATGCCGGCCGTCGATCTAGCCGCCGGGGTGATCATGCAGGCCGGAATGGACCTGCTGCCGGACTGGGCCCGGGACATGCACCGGCAGCCCCGAGCCCTGCCGACGCCGCTGGTGCGCGGCGGGGCGCTGTCGACGGCGCGGCTGCTGCGCTGGGCCTTCGACGGCTCGCCGAACCGGCGGGTCTATCCGAAGGACGTGACCGCCTTCTCGCGCTAGCCGCCGCGGCCGCCGTGCTTGGCGTATTCCAGCCGGGCGATGGTGCGGTTGTGGACCTCGTCGGGGCCGTCGGCGATGCGCAGGGTGCGGACCATGGCGTACATCTCGGCCAGGGGCGTGTCGGCCGAGACGCCGGCGCCGCCGAAGGCCTGGATGGCGTCGTCGATGATCTGCAGCGCCATGCGCGGGGCCGCGACCTTGATCTGGGCGATCTCGGACTTGGCGTTCTTGGCCCCGCCGTTGTCCATCATCCAGGCGGCCTTCAGCACCAGCAGGCGGCACATCTCGATCTGGGTGCGGGCCTCGCCGATGCGCTGCTCCCAGACCGAGTGCTCAGCCAGCGTCTTGCGGAAGGCGGTGCGGCTGAGCAGGCGGGCGGTCATCAGTTCCAGCGCCCGCTCGGCCATGCCGATGACGCGCATGCAGTGGTGGATGCGGCCCGGTCCGAGGCGGCCCTGGGCGATCTCGAAGCCGCGCCCCTCGCCGGCGATCAGGTTTTCGACCGGGACGCGGACGTTCTCCAGCACCACCTCGGCGTGGCCGATCGGGCGCTCGTCATAGCCGAAGACGGAGAGCATGCGCTCGACCCGGAAACCGGGCGTATCGACGGGGACGATGATCTGCGACTGCTGGGTGTGGACCGAGGCGTCGGGGTCGGTCTTGCCCATGACGATGGTCACCGCGACGTTCGGGTGGCCCATGTTGGTCGACCACCATTTGCGGCCGTTGATGACATAGTGGTCGCCGTCGCGCTCGATCCGGGTCTGGATGTTGGTGGCGTCGGACGAGGCCACCTCGGGCTCGGTCATCAGGAAGGCCGAACGGATCTCGCCGGCCATCAGGGGCTTGAGCCAGCGGGCCTGCTGCTCGGCGTTCCCGTACATATGGAGCACTTCCATATTGCCGGTGTCGGGGGCGTTGCAGTTGAAGACCTCGGCCGACCACAGGTGGCGGCCCATCAGCTCGGCCAGCGGGGCGTATTCGAGATTGGTCAAGCCCGCGCCGTGGTCGCTGGGCAGGAACATGTTCCACAGGCCGGCCTCGCGGGCCTGGGCCTTCATCTCCTCCATGGCCGGAGGCTGGCGGGTGTGGTCCTCGCGAACCTGGGCCCAGTATTCCGCCGACCGCGGCACGACCTTGTCGTCCATGAAGCGGCGCACCCGCTCCTGCCAGTGCAGGGCCTTGTCGCTGGGGCGGAAGTCCATGGCGGGATCCTTCTCGGAAAGACAAACGGCGCGGCATCCTTGGGACACCGCGCCGTCGAGGTCGTTGTTTCAGGTCAAGCTCAGCGCTTCAGCAGCGGGGCCAGCTTCTGGGCGATCATCATGTCGCCGGCGATCTTCAGCTTGCCCTGCATGAAGGCCATCATCGGATCCAGTTGCCCGTTCGACAGGGCCATGAAGTCGTCCCAGGTCATGGAGACGGTGGCGTCGGCCGGCTTGTCCTCATTGGTCACGGTGTTCGGGACCGAAGCGCCGTCGATGTAGATCTTGCCGCTGTCGCCCAGGTCGATCTTCACGGTCTTGCCCAGACCGGAATTGTCGCCGACGGCGCCGCGGATGTGTTCGGTGACTTGGGCCAGATCGGCCATGGTGCGTCTCCTGACGAGGTTGAGCCTCCGACCTAGACCCGGCGGACGCGCGTGCCAAGATCACGCGGGGTCAAGTTCCTGTTCCGGCCGTGCGAACGCTCCGTCGACAGGGCCTCCGGGGGCGCTGGGAAGACGTGCGGAACGCCGCCCGCGCGCGTCAGTCTCTCCAGTCTGTGTAGGGCCGCGGGCCGGGTGGCGGCGGGGCTGGCGCATGCCGAGGCGCCGCATCGGGCGTTTCGTAGCGCGGCGGTGGCCCCCGATCGTCTTCGTCCGCAAGGGCGCGATCGTCCTGCCGCCGGAGCGCGTCGACGGCTTCGTCGCGGCCGCGATCATAAGCGTAGCGATCGTCTTCGACGCGCTCCCGACGACGGCGTTCATAGGCGTATCGATCGTCGTCAGCGCGTTCCCGGCGGAAGCGTTCAGCGGCGTAGCGTTCGCGAGCGTGGCGTTCGCCGGCGTCACGCTCCATCGCTTCCAGGCGCGCCCGGCGGGCCGCCCGCTCGGCCTGGAAATCCCGACGGGGCGCGTCGAAGCCGAACCAGCGCTGGACGGCGCGCACGGGCGAGGACCGCTCGGGATCCGGTCGTGAGTCATATGTCCGCACCTCCGCCACGCGGCGCGATTCAGGGGGAGACGGAGCATAGCCCTCATCAAAACCGTTCCAGCTGTCGTCCGGGGACCAGGCCACGTCGGTCAGCGGCGGGAGCGACGGCGGCACGCCCTGAAAGCCGTCGACCAATTCGCCGACATCCATCACCGAGCCCGCGACGATCTCCGGTTCGACCGGGTGCACGACCTCGATCCGCAGCCGGTCGCTGTCGCTGATCGGGCGCGGGCCGGGCAGATCAATCGCCCTCAGTCCGGCGAGGCCGAACGCGGCCGCGGCGACCGCTGACAGGGCGACGAGGTGGCCGCCGCGCACGCGGGACGCGGCCCGGCGGAAGGCCGGGACGAGACGGTCGAGGTACGGTTTGATCGGAGACATGGCGGGGCGCCTGACGGGAACTCCCCTCTTCAATCCGCGGGCGGCGGTCCGGTTTCAGAACGCGGGTCGCCCATGTTGCGAATGAGAGTGCGATTGACTCGCAACTACGGTCGTGCTGCAAGGCGCCTCCCTCCCCGCTCTCCTGTGGACCCCGCCGTGACTCACAACCTCCTCGCCTCCGCCTCCCTCGTCAGCCTGCTAATCGCCCTGCCCGCCATGGCGCAGGACGCTGAGCCCGCAGCGCTGGAGGAGGTCGTCGTCACCGCGGCCCGCACACAGCTGCCGCGGTCGGCCATGCCCAGCACAGTGGAGGTCATCGGCGAGGCCGAGATCGCCCAGCAGACGGCGCTCGGCTCCTCGGCCGTGGAGACGGTGGCGACCCTGATCCCGTCCTTCTCGCCCACCCGCCAGAAGCTGTCCGGCGCGGGCGAGACCCTGCGCGGCCGCTCGCCGCTATTCCTCGTCGACGGCGTGCCGCAGTCGACGCCGCTGCGCGACGACAGCCGCGACGGCTTCACCATCGATCCATTCTTCATCGACCGGGTCGAGGTCATCTTCGGCTCCAACGCCATCCAGGGCGTCGGCGCCACCGGCGGCGTGGTCAACTATGTCACCGCCGCCCCGCCGGCCGAGGGCGCCGGCCCGTCCGGCCGGGTCCAGGCCGCGACCACCTTCGACGACGGCGAGTTCGGCGACAGCGTCGGCGGCAAGCTGGCCGGAATCATCGGCCAGGACTTCGGCCGCTTCGACCTCACCGTCGGCGCGGCGTACGAGGCGCGGGGCGCCTATTACGACGGCGGCGGGCGTCGCATCGGCGTCGACGGAACCCAGGGCGAGTTGCAGGACAGCCTCAGTTGGTCCCTGTTCACCAAGGCCGGGTTCGACCTGACCCCGGACCGCCGGCTCGAGCTGATGATCAATCACTTCGAACTCGAGGGCGACGGCGACTATGTCATGCTGCCGGGCGACCGCGACATCGGCCTGCCGACCACCTCGGTGCGCGGCGTGGCGCCCGGCGTCCAGCCGTCGAACGACGTCAGCTCGGCCGCCCTCAGCTACACTGACGCCGACGTCCTCGGCGGCACGCTGCGCGCCCAGCTGTTCGCCCACGACTATGCCGGCGTGTTCGGCGGCGGGACCTTCGGGACCTTCCAGGACCCGGCCATCGCCCCGATCGGGACCCTGTACGACCAGTCGGCCAACAACTCCGAGAAGCTCGGCTTCAAGCTGGACTGGCAGGGCGACATCGCCCCCCTGCCCGGCCTCAGCGCCCTGGTCGGCGTCGACGCCCTGCGCGACACCACCTGGCAGGGGCTGATTCTGACCGGCCGCGACTGGGTGCCGGAGACGCGCTATGAAAGCCTCGCCCCGTTCGTCCAGCTGAACCAGCGCCTGTTCGACGGTAGGCTGAACCTGTCCGGCGGGCTGCGCTACGAGACCGTCACCCTGATCGTCGACGATTTCGAGACGCTGTGGTCCTACAACGGCGGCCAACAGGTCGACGGCGGCGAGCCCGGCTTCGAGGAACTGCTGTCCAACGTCGGCGCGACCTTCGAGGTCGTCCCGGGGCTGAAGGCCTACGGCTCCTTCGCGCAGGGCTTCAGCATGGCCGACGTCGGCCGGGTGCTGCGCGGCATCGACGACCCTGGCCAGGACGTGGACACCTTCCTCGATATCTCGCCGGTCATCACCGACAATTACGAGATCGGGCTGGAGTACCGTCGGGGCGGTTTCGACGCCTCGATCGCGGCCTTCCGGTCCGAGACCGACAAGGGCGCCCGGCTGGTGCTGGTCAACGGCGTCTTCGAGGTCGCGCGTGAGGCCACCGAGATCGAGGGCGTCGAGGTCAGCGCCCGCTACGCCGTCAGCGACACGGTGCGGCTCGGCGGCGCTTACGCCAGCCTCGAGGGTCGCAGCGACACCGACGACGACGGCGCGGTCGACGAGGATCTGGACGGGGCCAATATCTCGCCGGACCGGCTGATCCTGTGGGCCGAGACCGACCTGACCGAGGCCCTGTCCCTGCGACTGCAGGCGGGGCGATATTTCGAGCGGTCGTTCGACGGCCAGCCGGCCGCGAATGACTTCGAGGGCTACGACCTGGTCGACGCCGTCGCCGTGTGGCGGGCCGGTTTCGGCGACGTCAGCCTGGGGGTCCAGAACCTGCTGGACGAGGACTATATCTCATACAACTCCGACACCACGCGGCCCACCGACGACAAGAGCTATTTCGCGGGTCGCGGACGGACGGTGACGCTCGGCGTGACGCGCCGGTTCTGATGATCGGGGTTCTGCGCACCATCCACGCCTGGGCCGGAGCGATCCTGTCGCTCCTGCTCATCGTGCTCGGGCTGACCGGCTCGCTGCTGGTGTTCGAGAACGACTGGATCGCGCTGAAACACCCCGAGGCGCGGGCCGGCTTCGCCGCCGATCCGGCCGTGCTCGGCGCCGCCGCGGAACGTCTGGAGGCCGAGCATCCGGACATGCGCACCGTCGATTTCGGCGGTCCGCAGCTGGGGGCGCACAAGCTGTATCTGGCGGAGGAGGATTTCGGCCTCGCCGCCGCCGATGGCGCCACGCTCGACCGCTGGACCGGCCCGGCCCGGGTCGAGGCCTTCGTCTTCGACCTGCATCATCATCTGCTGGCCGGCGAAACCGGCGAGCTGGTCGGCGGGGTGGCGGCAGTGGCGGCGGTGCTGCTGGTCCTGACCGGGCTGGTGGTCTGGGCCCCGGCCTGGCGCGCCACCCGCTGGCGGGTGTGGCCGAGATCGGGGCGGCGCGGCGAGCTGGTCTCCAGCCACAGGAACCTCGGCCTGATCACCGCCGCGCCCGTGCTGATCTTCTGCCTGACCGGGGCCGGCATGGTGTTCCACGATCAGGCCCGGGCGCTGCTGGCGCCCAACGCGCCCGAGCCGCCGCCGCCGCCCGTGGTCGGGAGCGGCGACATCGACTGGTCCGCCGCCCTCGCCGCGGCCCAGGCCCGCTTTCCCGACGCGACCCTGCGCATGGCCAGCTGGCCCTCGGCGCCCGGCAAGCCGGCCTCGATCCGGCTCAAACAGCCCGGCGAATGGCATCCCAACGGCCGCACCACGGTGCTGATCGACCCGGCCACGAGCGGCGTCGCGCGGACCAGCGACGCCCAGACCCTGACTCCGGGCGAGCGCGCCCTGCACGCCATCTATCCGCTGCACGCCGGCTCGGTCGGCGGCTGGCTGTATGAAGGGGTAACGGTGCTGACGGGTCTCGCGCTGGCGGCCCTGGGCGGCGTCGGCCTCTGGGCCTTCCTGAAGCAACGGCTGGGCCGGACGCGCCGGCGGCCGGTCAGGCCGGCCGCGCCTCCCCGGCCATGAGGTCTGCGAAGATCGCCATGGCCCCCGCCATGGTCTGCTGACGCTCGGGCGGCAGGACGGACCAGCGCGCCAGGACCTCGGCCCCCATCAGGCCCGGCGCGTCCTTAAGCGCCGCGAGCCCGGCGTCGGTCAGCCGGGCGTGGACCACCCGGCGGTCGGTTCCGGAGCGATAACGGACGATCAGGCCCTTGGCCTCGAGCCGGTCCAGCACGGCGACCACCGTCGGCGAGGACATCGACACGTCGCGGGAGATGGCGCTGGTGCTGACCTCGCCGAGGGCGCGGATCGACTGCAGCACCAGCAGCTGGGGCAGGGTCAGGCCCGTCAGGCGCGAGATTTCGCGCGACCGGACGTCGATGGCCTGGGCGATGCGGCGGACCGAACGGACCAGGGAGGCGGTCGGATCGGCCGCGGGCGGAACGG
>NZ_JAVHLH010000002.1:0-4278 GCF_031082345.1 Brevundimonas sp.
GGGATCGGGGCCGGGGCCCTGGCCGAGGCCTGCGCCGCGGCCGAGGCGGCGGACAAGGCGGATGCTCCGCCTCTGCTGAACCGGGCGCGGGACGCGCTGGACGCGGCCCTGGCCGATGTGGCGGCCTACCGGCACGAGCTGATGTTGCGGTCGCTGAAGGGCGGCTAGCCCCGCGTGCGGTCCCAGGTCTCGAACTCGTGGGCGATGCAGCGGTCGATCAGGGTGCGCCAGACCGGCTCGGCGATGGCCGGCGACAGGCCGGCGGGGCCGGCGGCGGCGAGCACCTTCTGCACCACGTCCTCGATGCGGGCGTCGTCGTGGACGACGGAGCGGTCCGGCTTGATGCGGGCGGCGGCGTCCATATAGCGCTGGCGCTCGGCCAGCAGGGCGACGAGGGCGCGGTCGAGGGCGTCGACGCCGTGGCGGACCTCGGCCATCGAGCGGCAGGCTTCCGGGGCGACACGGGCGTCGACGGCGACGGCGGCCGGGCCCCGGCCTTCGCCGGGGTGAGCGGGATTCAGCGGGTCAACCGACAAAGGCGCGCTCCAGCACATAGTCGCCGGGTTCGGCGTTCGAGCCCTCTTTCAGGCCATAGCCTTCGAGCAGTTCGGCGGCTTCCTTGATCATGGCCATGGAGCCGCACAGCATGACCCGGTCGGTCGCGGGCGAGAAGCCCGCAGGGAGACCGAGGTCGGCGAACAGGGCGCCGGAGCGGATGCGGTCGGTGATGCGGCCCGGAGTCTCGAACGGCTCGCGGGTGACGGTCGGATAATAGGTCAGCCGGGCCTTCGCCTCTTCCCCGATCAGCGGATCCTCGTGGATGCCGGAGGTGAGGAAGTCGCGGTAGGTCAGGTCGGCCACGTGGCGCACCGTGTGGCAGACGATGACCTGGCCGAAACGGGCGTAGGTGTCGGGATCGCGGGCCACCGACAGCCACGGCGCCAGGCCGGTGCCGGTGCCGATCAGCCACAGGCGCTCGCCGCCGGTCAGGGCGTCCAGCACCAGGGTGCCGGTCGGCTTCTTGCCCATCAGCACCGTGTCGCCGGGCTGGATCTGCTGCAGGCGCGAGGTCAGGGGGCCGTCGGGCACCTTGATCGACAGGAACTCCAGCGCCTCGTCCCAGCTGGGGCTGGCGATGGAATAGGCGCGCAGGATCGGCTTGGCCCCGTCCTCGCCGGGCAGGCCGAGCATGACGAACTCGCCGGAGCGGAAGCGGAAATCCTCGGGCCGGCGGATGCGGAAGCTGAACAGCTGGTCGGTCCAGTGATGGACCCACAGCACTTCCAGCTCGTGGAAGGGCGAGGCTTTCGCGGGCGGGGCGGAGACGGCGACGTCGGTCATCGGGGGCTTATTAGGGGGCGGAAGGCGGAGGGGGAAGGGATGGGGTGTCGCGCGGGCGGCGCGGGCCCTGCAACCCTGTCAGTCAGAAAAGCGCGAAACCCTGTCATCCCGACACTCCCGACCCCTCCGGGGCGGCCGATCCTGGGCGGAGCGGCGGGCGATCAGCGCTGTCAAAGACCGTGGCGGAGGCAGTGTAGGGCCGGGAGGCGTCGAAAGCGGTCGTAGGCCGCGATCCGCCGGAACGGCTGCCCGGCGCGGCGCGCGTGAAGCCGCCCGGGCCATGTTGGAGTCGAGTCGACGGCAGAAGTCCTCGTGAAGCCGCCAATTCCCGATCACGTGGCCGGCACGGGGAAAACAGGGGGTATGGGATGGCAGGAGTTCGACCGGGGTTGGCCGGGTTGGCAGGGTCCGGGAGTGTCGGGCCGAGCAAAGAGGGATGACGACGGCGAAATTCGCCTCTAGCGTCCCGGCCATGCGCAACATTCTCCTCGCCTCCACCCTGTTCCTCGCGGCCCAGTCGCCGTTCACCGCCGCCCACGCCCAGAGCGAGCCGCAAACGCCGGATCCGGCGGTGCTGACGCCCGAGCGGGTGTTCGCCAATCCGTCGCTGTCCGGGCCGGTGGCCCGCGGCGTCAGCCTGTCGCCCGACGGCGAGCTGGTGGCCTTCCTGCGCTCGCGCGAGGACGACGTCGACGTGCTGGACCTGTGGGCCGCGCCGACCGGCGAGGGCGAGCCGTTCAAGCTGATCGACGCCCAGGCGCTGGTCCCCGACGCGGGCGAGCTGTCGGAGGCCGAGAAGGCGCGGCGCGAGCGGATGCGGATCAGCCAGCGCGGCGTGGTCGAATATTCCTGGGATGAGCAGGGCCGCTACATCCTGGCCCCGCTGGAGGGCGACGTCTTCCTGGCGGAGCGGGACGGCGGCGCCATCCGCCGGCTGACCGAGACCGAGGCCGACGAGATCGACGCCAAGGTATCGCCCGACGGGAATTATGTCTCGTGGGTCCGGGACCAGGACCTGGTCGTTTACGATCTGGCGTCCGGCCGCGAGACGCCGGTGACCACCGACGGCGAAGGGCTGGTCACCTGGGCCACCGCCGAGTTCATCGCCCAGGAGGAGATGGATCGCGACACCGGCTACTGGTGGAGCCCGGACGAGCGCTACATAGCCCTGCAGCGGACCGATGAGTCGACCGTGGACGTGATCCCGCGGCTGGACATCACCGGCGGCGGCGCCAGCGTGATCGAGCAGCGCTACCCGCGGGCCGGACGGCCCAATGCGGTGGTCGAGCTGTACGTCCACGACCGCCAGACCGGGCGGCGGACCAAGGTCGATCTGGGCGCCAATACCGACATCTATCTGGCGCGGGTCAACTGGTCGGCCGACGGCGAGACGCTGTACGTCCAGCGCCAGTCGCGGGACCAGAAGACAGTCGACCTGCTGAGCGTCGATCCGGCCACGGGCGCGTCGAAGGTGATCGTCACCCGGACCAGCGACGCCTGGGTGCCGCTGAATCACGCCTTCAAGGCGCTGGACGACGGGCGCTTCATCTGGGCCTCGGAGGAGACCGGCTGGAACCACCTGTATCTGTACGAGCGCGACGGGCGGATGATCCGGCCGATCACCTGGGGCCCGTGGGCCGTGAAGAGCCTGAACGGGGTCAACCAGGAGACCGGCGAGGTCTTCTTCACCGCTTCGTTCGGCTACGCGGAACGGCCCGAGGGCGTCACGGGGGGGCACAGCGCCTGCCCGATGCCGGGCGGCCAGGTCATGATGTGCGACGTGCAGGGCGAGCGGCCGACGACCCAGCGGCTGTGGCGCGCCTCGCTGAACGAGCAGCGGGGCCAGTTCACGCCGGTGACCCCGGACGGCGGCTGGTGGTCGGCGTCGATGAACCGGACCGGCACCGCCTTCGTCGGCAACTATTCGGACCTGAACACGCCGCCGCAGTCGGGGCTGTACCGCGCCGACGGAACCTTCATACGCTGGATCGAGGAGAACCGGCTGGACGAGAGCCATCCGTATTATCCGTACGCCTCGCGGCGCGGGGAGACGACCTTCGGGACGCTCGACAGCCACGGCGAAATGCTGGTCTGGCAGATGACCACGCCGCCGGGGTTCGACCCGTCGAAACAGTATCCGGTGGTCATGCAGGTCTATGGCGGACCGTCGGGCGGCGGCGTGAAGAAGGGCTGGCAGTCGGCCAGCAGTCAACTGTTGACTGAGGCCGGCTACATCGTCTTCCGGCTGGACAACCGCGGCGAGGGCGACCGCTCGGCGGCGTTCAAACAGGCCCTGTATCTGAAGATGGGTCAGCCTGAGATCGAGGATCAGGTGCTGGCGGCGAACTATCTGAGATCATTGCCCTTCGTGGCCGATGACCGCATCGCCATGATGGGCTGGTCCTATGGCGGCTTCATGAGCCTGATGGCCATCACCGAGCCGGATATGGGACTAGCCTCGGCCATCGCCGGGGCGCCGCCGACCGAGTGGAGCCTGTACGACACCCACTACACCGAGCGGTTCATGTCGACGCCGGAGTTGAATGTCGAGGGCTACGCCGCCTCGGACGCCATTCCGCGCCTGCCGAACATGACCGGGCGGCTGTTGCTGCTGCATGGCATGGCCGACGACAATGTGATCTTCGAGAACTCCACGCGGGTCATCAACGCCCTGCAGGAGAACAGCCAGCCGTTCGAGATGATGCTCTATCCGGGGCAGCGGCACGGGGTGCGGGGCAATGAGCGTCAGCTGCAGCAGTGGCGGACGTATCTGGACTTCCTCGACCGGACGATCGGGTCGCGGGCTCAATAGGAACTCCCCTTCCCCTCGAGGGGGAAGGGGTCGGGGGGTGGGGTGGTGGCAGTGACGATCAGGACATGGCGCGAGAGGCTGGGTCGTTTGGCTGACGGAGCCCATCGGCGCTCCACCGGAAACAC
>NZ_JAVHLH010000002.1:4288-33400 GCF_031082345.1 Brevundimonas sp.
CACCCAACCCTCCCCCTCGAGGGGAGGGCTTCAGGAAGGAGCCGCCGACGCGCCGCTCTGGTCGCCACGGTGGCTGCCCTCGCCGCCAGCTGGAGCGTCCCCGCCGCGGCGCAAACGGCGGAGCCGGTTCAGGAACGAAGCTGCCGGCTGCTGAGCGAGATGCCGGCCGCGGAGCAGGCCGCGATCCGCAGCGACGCCGTCAACGCCGGGCGTCCGATCCCCGACGGCGCCGAGATCGAGGTCTGCCGCGAGCGGATTCGGAGCGGTACCCTTCTGGCGGACCTGTACGGGCCGCAGGACGCGGCCTATCGCAGCGTGATTCGTTGGACTCCGGGCTCGCAAATCCCCTTCCGTGGCGACGCTGACGCGATCCTTCGCGGCATGCCCATCCTGCTGAAGGACAATATCGAAACGGCGGACATGCCGACCACGGCGGGGTCGCTGGCGCTGGTCGACAACGCTCCTGGCCGGGACGCGCCCCTGGTGACGCGTCTGCGCGACGCCGGCGCGCTCATCCTCGGCAAGGCCAATCTGTCGGAATGGGCCAATATCCGGTCGTCGTCGTCGATCAGCGGCTGGAGCGCGGTCGGGGGGCAGACGCGCAATCCGTATGCGCCGGAGCGGACGCCGTGCGGCTCGTCGGCGGGCAGCGCCGTGGCCGTGGCCATCGGCCTGGCCCCGGCGGCGATCGGGACGGAGACGGACGGGTCGATCACCTGTCCGGCCTCGGTCAACGGCGTGGTCGGGTTCAAGCCGACCGTGGGGCTGGTCAGCCGGACGCACATCGTGCCGATCAGCCATTCGCAGGACACCGCCGGGCCGATCGCGACCACGGTCGAGGACGCGGCCATCGTGCTGTCGGTGATCGCCGGGAGCGATCCGCTGGACCCGGCCACGGCCGAGGCCGACGCGCGCAAGGTCGACTATCGGGCGGCGCTGGACGCGAACAGCCTGAACGGGACGCGGATCGGGGTGCTGCGCTTCCTGGTGCCCAACTATTCGGCCGAGACCCAAGCGGTGTTCGAGGCCAATCTGCAGGCGATGCGCGACGCGGGGGCCGAGCTGGTCGAGATCACCGAGGCGCCGGCGGACTTCCGCCAGATCGGCGGCTGGGAGCTGACCGTGCTGCTGACCGAGCTGAAGCACGATCTGAACCTGTATCTGGCCTCGACCGATCCTGAGCAGGTGAAGACCCGCACCCTGGCCGACGTGATCGCCTTCAACGCCGCCGAGCCGCGCGAGACCGTGCTGTTCGGCCAGGACCTGTTCGAGCGGGCCGAGGCGACCGGCGGCCTGACCGATCCGGCCTATGTCGAGGCGCGCGAGCGCTCGTTCCGGGCCGCCGGACCGGAGGGGATCGACCGGATGATGGCCGAGCACGGCGTGATCGCCCTGACCGCGCCGACGACCTCGCGGGCCTGGACCAACGATCCGGACGACGACGACCGCTCGCAGGGCTCGGCCAGCCGGCTGGCGGCGGTGGCGGGCTATCCGCACCTGACCGTGCCGATGGGCTTCGACCGCGGCATGCCGGTGGGCATCAGCTTCATGGCTGGCAAGTGGGACGACGCGAAGGTGCTGTCGCTGGGCTACGCCTTCGAGCAGCGGACGCGGGCGCGGCGGGCGCCGACGCCGCAGACCATTCACTGAGGGACCGGAGAGCCATGATGATTCGTCGCACGATCACCGCCGCGGCCGCGGCCGTCCTGCTGCTCGCCGGAGCGGCGTCGGCACAGGAAGTCTATGGCGCCCGCCATGTGACGCCGCAGGAGGCGGCGACCAACAGCGTGCTGGTCTGGGCCGATCCCCAGCAGGTGGCGCGGTGGGAGGACGGCTCCGGCATCGTCGGCATGCCCATCCTGCTGAAGGACAATATCGAGACGGCGGACATGCCGACCACGGCCGGCTCGCTGGCGCTGGTGAACAACGCTTCCGGCCGGGACGCGCCGCTGGTGGCGCGGCTGAGGGACGCCGGGGCGGTGATCCTCGGCAAGACCAATCTGTCGGAGTGGGCCAATATCCGCTCGTCGAACTCGACCAGCGGCTGGAGCGCGGTCGGGGGGCTGACGCGCAACCCGCACGCGCTGGACCGCAACACCTGCGGCTCGTCCTCGGGCAGCGGGGCGGCGGTGGCGGCGGGGCTGGCCCCGGCGGCGATCGGCACCGAGACCGACGGCTCGATCACCTGCCCGGCGGCGATCAACGGCATCGTCGGCTTCAAGCCGACCGTGGGGCTGGTCAGCCGCACCCACATCGTGCCGATCAGCCATTCGCAGGACACCGCCGGGCCGATGACGCGGACCGTGGAGGACGCCGCCATCGTGCTGAACGCCATCGCCGGATCGGACCCGCTGGACGCGGCGACGGCCGAGGCCGATGCGCGCAGGGTCGACTATCGCGCGGCCCTGGACGCCGGCTCGCTGAACGGGGCGCGGATCGGGGTGATGCGCTTCGCCATGGGCTATTCGGCCAGGACCGACGCGGTGTTCGAGGCCAATCTTGAGGCGATGCGCGAGGCCGGGGCGGTGATCGTGGAGATCGCCGAAGGGCCGGACATGGAGGCGGTCGGCGGGGCCGAGCTGGAGGTGCTGCTGTACGAGCTGAAGCACGACCTGAACGCCTATCTGGCCTCGACCGACCCGAGGCAGGTGCAGACCCGGACCCTGGCCGACGTCATCGCCTTCAACGAGCGGACGCCGCGCGAACTGGCCCTGTTCGGCCAGGAGCTGTTCATCATGGCGGAGGCCAAGGGCGGTCTGGACGAGCCGGCCTATGTCGAGGCGCGGGCGACCTCGCTGCGGCTGGCCGGGGCCGAGGGCATCGACCGGCTGATGCGCGAGCACGACGTCGTCGCCTTGATCGCGCCGACGACCGGCCCGGCCTGGACCACGGACGTGATCAACGGCGACCACTATGCGGGCGCGGCCAGCACCCTGCCGGCGGTGGCGGGCTATCCGCACCTGACCGTGCCGATGGGCTTCGTCGACGGCCTGCCGGTCGGGATGAGCTTCATCGCCGGGCAGTGGGAGGACGCGAAGGTGCTGTCGCTGGGCCATGCCTTCGAGCAACTGACCCGGGCGATGCGGCCGCCGGCCTTCATGCGGACGGTTGACGAGGGCGAGACGCTGGCGCCGTTGCTGGCCCCGATCCGCTAGGGGCGGAACCGGGGCCGGTCCCGCGCCTTTCGGGCGGATGAGTCTCGCAGCCAATGTCGTCGGCTCCGCCGCAGCCGTCTGTTCCATCACCAGCTTCGCCCCCCAGATGATGAAGATCTGGAAGAGCCGCGACGCCTCGTCGGTGTCGTTGCGGACCTATGCCCTGACGGTGACCTGTTTCGCCCTGTGGGTGGTCTACGGGGTCATGACCGGGGCCTGGCCGGTGACGGTGGCCAATTCCTTCGCCCTGCTGATGTCGGCGGGGGTGTTGGCGATGAAGTGGCGGTTCCGCGACGGGGATCCGGCGGGCTAGAGCCGGATCCGGATCGCCTCGATGATCCGCTCGCAGGCCTGTTCGGGGGTCAGGGCGGCGGCGTCGATCCGGATGTCGGGGTTGTCCGGCCGCTCATAGGGGCTGTCGATGCCGGTGAAATTGGTCAGCTCGCCGGCCCGGGCCTTGCGGTAGAGGCCCTTGACGTCGCGGCCCTCGACCACCGCCAGCGGGGCGTCGACGAAGATCTCGACGAACTCGCCGGGCGCCATCCGCTCGCGGGCCATGCGGCGCTCGGCGGCGAAGGGCGAGATGGCCGAGACTAGGACGATCAGGCCGGCGTCGGCCATCAGCCGGGCGACCTCGGTGATGCGGCGGATGTTCTCGACCCGGTCGGCGTCGGTGAAGCCGAGGTCCTGGTTGAGGCCGTGGCGGACGTTGTCGCCGTCGAGCAGGAAGGTATGGCGGCCGTCGGCGAACAGCCGCTTGTCGACGAGGTTGGCGATGGTCGACTTGCCGGCCCCGGACAGGCCGGTGAACCACAGCACCAGCGGCTTCTGATGCTTGAGGGCGGCGCGTTCGGCGCGGCCCACGTCGAGCGCCTGCCACTGGACGTTGGCCGAGCGGCGCAGGGCGTAGCGGATCAGGCCGGCGCCGACCGTCTCGTTGGTCTGGCGGTCGATCAGGATCAGGCCGCCGAGGTCGCGGCTGACGGCGTAGGGCTCGAAGGTCAGCGGCGCGTCAAGATGCAGGTGGCAGACGGCGATGTCGTTGAGCTCGAGCGTGCGCGCCGCGAGGGGCTCCAGGGTCTCGACATTGACGCGGTGACGGATGTCGGTGACCTGGCCGGTGACCGTGGCGGCGCCCAGTTTGACGACATAGGCGCGGCCGGGGAGCAGGGGGGCGTCGGCCATCCAGACCAGCTGGATTTCGAACTGGTCGGCGACCTCGGGCGGGGCGTCGGCGGCGGCCAGCACGTCGCCGCGCGAGACGTCGAGATGGTCGGCCAGGGTCAGGGTCACCGACTGGCCGGTCGTGGCCTCGGTCAGGTCGCCGCCCATGGCGACGATGCGGTCGATGGTGGTGGTCCGGCCGGAGGGCAGGACCCTGACGGCGTCGCCCGGGCGCACGGTCCCGCCGGCGATCCGGCCGGCATAGCCGCGGAAGTCGGCGTCGGGGCGGTTGACCCACTGCACCGGCATGCGGAAGGGACCGGGAGTCGCCTCGGCCAGATCGGTCGTCTCCAGCCATTCCAGCAGGGTCGGGCCGTCGTACCAGGGCAGGTTGGGCGAACGGCGGACGACATTGTCGCCGCCCAGCCCGGAGACCGGGACGGCGGTGACCTCGGTCAGGCCCAGTTCGGCGGCGAGGGCGCGGTAGTCGGCGGCGATCTCGTCGAAGGCCGCCCGGGACCAATCCATGAGGTCCATCTTGTTGACCGCCAGCAGCACCCGGCGGACGCCCATCAGGCCGACCAGATAGGAGTGGCGTCGGGTCTGGGGCAGCAGGCCCTTGCGGGCGTCGACCAGCACCACGGCGACATCGGCGGTGGAGGCCGCCGTGACCATGTTGCGGGTATATTGGGGGTGGCCGGGGGTGTCGGCGAGGATGAAGCGGCGGCCGGCGGTCTCGAAATGACGGTAGGCCACGTCGATGGTGATGCCCTGTTCGCGTTCGGCGTCGAGCCCGTCGAACAGGCGCGAGACGTCGACCTCGCCCGACGGCGTGCGCAGGGCGGCCAGTTGGTCCTCCGGCACCGCCCCGGCGTCGTGCAGCAGGCGGCCGATCAGGGTCGACTTGCCGTCGTCGACGGAGCCGCAGGTGATCAGGCGGACGAGGTCGCGGGCCATCAGAAATAGCCCTCGCGCTTCTTGATCTCCATCGAGGCCGTCGGGTCCTGGTCGATGGCCCGGCCCTGGCGTTCGGAGGCAGTGGAGGCGGCCATTTCCGCGATCATGGAAGGCAGGTCGGCGGCGTCGCTGTCGATCGCGCCGGTCAGGGGCCAGCAGCCGAGGGTGCGGAATCGCACGCGGCGGGTCTGCGTGGCCTCGCCGGGCCGCAGCGTCATCCGCGCGTCGTCGATCATGATCAGCGCCCCGTCGCGCTCGACCACCGGACGGTCGGCGGCGAAATAGAGGGAGACGACCTCGATCCCCTCGCGGGCGACGTAGCGCCAGACGTCCATCTCGGTCCAGTTGGACAGGGGGAAGACGCGGACCGACTCGCCCTTGTGGACCCGGGCGTTATAGAGCCGCCAGAGCTCGGGCCGCTGGGCCTTGGGATCCCAGACGTGGGTGCGGCTGCGGAAGGAGAAGATGCGCTCCTTGGCGCGGCTCTTCTCCTCGTCGCGGCGGGCCCCGCCGAAGGCCGCGTCGAAGCCGTGATGATCGAGCGCCTGCTTCAGGCCCTGGGTCTTCCAGAGGTCGGTATGGACGGTGGCTCCGTGGTCGAACGGGTTGATCCCCCGCGCCTCGGCCTCGGGGTTGCGATACACCAGCAGCTCCATGCCGGCCTCGGCCGCGACGCGGTCCCGGAAGTCGTACATCTCGCGGAATTTCCACGCCGTATCGACGTGCAGCAGGGGGAAGGGCGGCGGAGCGGGGAAGAAGGCCTTGCGGGCCAGATGCAGCATCACCGCCGAGTCCTTGCCGGCCGAGAACAGCATGACCGGGCGCGCGCACTGGGCGACCGTCTCGCGGATGATCTGGATGGACTCGGCCTCCAGTTCGTCGAGATAGCGGTCGTCCGGCGAAGTCAGGGGCAAGGGAGGGGTCCGGCTGGTTGCGCGCGACCCTGACCGAGCCGGGCGGCGGGATCAAGCGGTCAGGCGGGGATGACGGCGGTGGTCTCGATCTCGACGCGGGCGGCGTCCTCGATCAGTCCCTTGACCTCGACCACGGCCATGACGGGGTAGTGGGGCCCGATGCGCTCGCGCCAGATCGCGCCGATGTCGCGCAGGGCGGCGAGGTATTCGGCCTTGTCGACCACGTACCAGGTCATGCGGACCACGTGCTCGGGCCCGGCGCCGGCCTCGGCGAGGACGGCGAGGGTGTTGTCGATGGTCTGACGGAACTGGGCGGCGAAGCCGTCGGGAAAGGCGCCGGCCGTGTCCCAGCCGATCTGGCCGGCGACGAAGACCATCCGGCCCTCCGCGGCGATGCCGTTGGAATAACCCTTCGGCCGGGGCCAGCCCTCGGGCAGCAGGACGCGGTTCATGGCTGGGTCTCCAGGAAGGGCTGGATGCGGGCGCGCAGGGCCTCGGGCCAAGGCTCGGGCTTCAGCGAGCGGCCGACGTAGACTATGGTCTGGGTCGCCTCGAAGCGGCGCTGGCCGGCGCAGTCGATGACATGGCGCAGGCCGCAGGCGGCGCCGCCGAGTTTGGTCACGGTCAGGGAGAAGGTCAGGTCGTCCTCGAGCCGCGAGGGGGCGATGAAGCGGGCCTCGACGGCGGCGGTGGGGACGCTGACCTGGCGCTCCATGTGCAGTTCGCGGAAGGAGGCGCCGAGCGGACCGGCGAACCAGTCCTCCACGACGCCGTTCAGCATCTCGAAATAGCGCGGGAAGAAGACGATGCCGGCGGCGTCGCAGTCGGCGAAGCGGACCTTGCGGGTGGTGGTGAAGACCTGGCCGCTCATGCGCCGTCCTTGAGGCGGAAGCGCTGCAGCTTGCCGGTCTGGGTCTTGGGCAGGGCGTCCACGAAGTCGAGGGCGCGGGGATATTTGTAGGGGGCGATGACGGACTTCACGTGGTCCTGCAGTTCGCAGCGGAGGGCGTCGGACGCGTCCTGGCCGGGGTTCAGGACCACGAAGGCCTTGACGATCTGGCCGCGCTCCTCGTCGGGGACGCCGATGACGGCGGCCTCGGCCACGGCCGGATGGCGCAGCAGGGCGTTCTCCACCTCGGGCGCGCCGATGTTGTAGCCGGACGAGATGATCATGTCGTCGGCCCGGGCCACGAACCAGAAATAGCCTTCCGCATCCAGGCGGTAGACGTCGCCGGTCAGGTTCCAGCCGTCCTGGACGTAGGCGGACTGGCGGGGGTCGTCGAGGTAGCGGCAACCGGTCGGGCCGCGCACGGCGAGGCGGCCGGTTTCGCCGGGCGGCAGGGGACGGCCCCCGGCGTCGATGATGCGCGCCTCGTAGCCGGGCACGGCCTTGCCGGTGGCGCCGGGGCGGATGTCGTCGCCGGATGTCGAGATGAAGATGTGGATCATCTCGGTCGAACCGATGCCGTCGATGATGCGCACGCCGGTCGCCTCATGCCAGGCGTCGGAGGTGGCGGCGGGCAGGGTCTCGCCGGCCGAGACGCAGGTGCGAAGGCTGGACAGGTCGTGCTCGCCGGCCAGTTTGAGCAGGGCGCGGTAGCCGGTCGGGGCGGTGAAGAGGGCGGTGGCCTTGTACCGCTCGATGGTCTCAGCGAGGGCGTCGAAGCCGGGGCGGGGGGCGAAGGCGGTCGCGGCGCCGGCGCTGGCCGGGAACACCACCAGGCCGCCAAGGCCGAAGGTGAAGGCGATCGGGGGCGTTCCGACGACGACATCGCCGGGCGCGAGGTCCAGCGTGTGGCGCGCGAACGTATCCGCCATGGCGAGGATGTCGCGATGGAAATGGACGCAGCCCTTGGGCTGGCCGGTGGTGCCTGAGGTGAAGGCGATCAGGGCCGGGTCGGCGGCGGCGGTGTCGACGACGTCGAAGGCGGTTCCTGGCGGCAGGGCGCGGGCGGCCGTCTGCAGGGCGACGGAGTCCATGACGTGGGTGAGTGAGGTGGTCGCGGCCCGGGCCTCTGCGACGGCGTCGGCGAGGGGGGCGTAGACGAGGGCGTGGCTGATGCGGGCCTTGCCGATCACCGTGGCCAGTTCCGTGGGGCGGAGCATGGGCATGGTGGCGACGACCACGCCGCCGGCCTTGAGGATGGCGAACCACGCCAGCACGGTCCAGGCGCTGTTGGGACCGTGCAGCAGCACGCGATTGCCCGGGACGAGGCCCATCTGTTCGACCAGCACCTTCGCCATCCGGCTGGAGATGACGTCGACCCGGGCCCAGGAGAATTCGTGGTCGTCGTCGATCAGGGCGCGGCCCTCGGGACCGGCGGCGGCGAGGGCGCGGCGCAACAGTTCGGCGGCGGCGTTGAGCCGGTCGGGATAGGCCAGTTCGGGCCGTTCGAAGATGAAGTCCGGCTGCTGCTCCGGCGGCGGCAGGTGGTCGAGGACGAAGCGGTCGATATGGGCCGTCTCAACCATTCGCCCCTCCCGCGAAGCCGGCCAACGCCTGTCGGGCGATGACGATCTTCTGGACCTCGGAGGCCCCCTCGTAGATGCGCAGGGCGCGTATTTCGCGATAGAGCCGCTCTACGGGATTGCCGGAAACGACGCCGAGTCCGCCGAAAATCTGCACCGCCGCGTCGATCACCGCCTGGGCCTCGTCGGTGGCGTAGAGCTTGGCCATGGCCGCCTCGCGGGTGACGCGCGGCGCGCCCTGATCCTTGAGCCAGGCGGCGCGGTAGATCAGCAGGGCCGAGGCGTCGATCTTCAGCGCCATGTCGGCGAGCGAGGCCTGGACCAGCTGGAGGTCGCTCATCGGCGCGCCGAACAGGTTGCGGCTTGTGGCGCGCGTGGCGGCCTCGTCGAAGGCGCGGCGCGAGAAGCCGAGGGCGGCGGCGGCGACGGTCGAGCGGAATACGTCCAGCGTGGCCATGGCGATGCGGAAACCCTCGCCGGGCTGGCCGAGGATGCGATCGGCGTCGATGCGGCACTGGTTGAACCGGATGGTGGCCAGCGGGTGCGGCGCCATCAGCGGGATGCGCTCGACGATCTCGAAGCCGGGCGTATCGGCGTCGACCACGAAAGCGCCGAGCCCCTTGGCGCCGGGGGCTTCGCCGGTGCGGGCGAAGACGACGTAGCGGTCGGCGAGGCCGCCGTTGGAGATGAAGGTCTTGGTCCCGTCCAGCACCCAGCCATCGCCGTCGCGGCGGGCGGTGGTGGCGAGGGCGGCGACGTCGGACCCGGCCTCCGGCTCGGACAGGGCGAAGGCGGCGATGGTCTGGCCCGCCGCCACGCCGGGCAGCCAGCGGGCCTTCTGGTCCTCCGTGCCGAACAGGCTGATCGGGCCGGAGCCGAGCCCCTGCATGGCGAAGACGAAGTCGGCGAGGCCGGAGCGACGGGCGAGGGTCTCGCGCGTCAGGCACAGGGTGCGGACGTCGAGCTTGCCGTTCGCGTCCGGAACGGCGTTGTTGAGCCAGCCGCCTTCCGCCAGCGCCTTGAGGATGGTGCGGCAGTCGCCGTCGAGGTCGTGGTCGCCGTGCAGGTTCACCGCGTCCGTCTTGTCGGCCCACGCCTCCAGGTCGGCGGCGAAGGCGCGGTGGCGGTCGTCGAAGAAGGGCCAGTCGAGGAAGGTGCGGTCGGCCATGCTCAGTTCCCCTCGAACACCGGCTCGCGCTTGGCGGCGAAGGCCTCGTAGGCGCGGCGGAAGTCCCTGGTCTGCATGCAGATGGCCTGGGCCTGGGCCTCGGACTCGATGGCGGCGTCGAGGCTCATGTCCCATTCGACGTTGAGCTGGTTCTTGGTGATCCCGTGGGCGAAGGTCGGGCCCCTCGCCAGCGACAGCGCCATTTCGCGGGCGGCGTCCAGCAGGGCGTCCGGCTCGACCAGCCGGTTGTGGAAGCCCCAGCGCTCGCCCTCGTCGGCGGTCATGACCCGACCGGTGAACAGCAGCTCGGACGCCCGGCCCTGGCCGATCTGGCGGGGCAGGATGGCGCAGGCGCCCATGTCGCAGCCGGCGAGGCCGACGCGGGTGAACAGGAAGGCGGTCTTGGTCCGCGGCGTGGCGAGGCGCAGATCCGAAGCCATGGCCATGATGGCGCCGGCGCCGACGCAGACCCCGTCCAGCGCCGCGATGACCGGCTGAGGACACGCGCGCATGGCCTTGACCAGATCGCCGGTCATGCGGGTGAATTTCAGCAAGGCCGGCATATCCATCTCGGTCAGCGGGCCGATGATCTCGTGCACGTCGCCGCCCGACGAGAAATTGCCGCCGGCGCCGGTCACGATCACCACCTTGCAGTCGTCGGCCTGGATCAGGGCGCGGAACAGGTCGCGCATCTCGGCGTAGGACTCGAACGTCAGCGGGTTCTTCCGCTCGGGACGGTTCAGGGTCAGGACGGCCACGCCGTCGTCGTCGACCGACCAGAGGAAATGTTCGGCCTTGTAGTCGCGCGCCTTCATCGGTTCGGCTCCTCGTGGATGGCGGCCCGGAGCGACCGCTTGGTCTGCTCCAGCAGGCGGGTCAGGTCGTCGGCCTCGGCATCGGCGAGGTCGGCGAACAGGGTCTCGATCCAGTGCTCATGAGCGCGCGCCATGGTGGCGAAACGGGCGCGGCCCTCGGCGGTCAGTCGCACGCGCTGCACCCGGCGGTCGGCCCCGGGCAGGTGTTCGATCAGGCCGTCGGCCTTGAGCCTCTGGGCCAGGCCGGTGACGTTGCCGTTGGAGACCATCAGCATGCGCGAGACCTCGCCCATGGTCAGTCCGGCCTCGCCGGCGCGGTCCAGCGCCGACAGCATGTCGAACCGGGGCAGGGTCGAGCCGAACTCGTCGCGCAGGCGCTGGGAGATGGTTTGTTCGATGGTGGTCGTGCAGGTCAGCAGCCGCAGCCACAGACGTAGCGCGCGCTTGCCGTCGGGTGCGCCTCCCAGTCTGTCAGGCAGGGGGGCGGTGGCGGGGGTCACAGCTCGCCTCCGGCCACCGGGACGGCGGCGCCGTTGATCCCGGAGGCGCCGTCGCCGCACAGCCAGACGATGGTCTGGGCCACCTCGTCGGGCGTGATCAGCCGGCCCTGCGGATTGGAGGCGGCGAGGGCGGCGCGGGCCTCCTCCTCGCTGCGGCCGGTTTTCGCAATGATCGATTCGATGGATTTCGCGACCAGGTCGGTTTCCGTGAAGCCCGGGCAAACGGCGTTGACGGTGACCCCCTTGGCCGCGACCTCCAGCGCCAGGGCGCGGGTCAGGCCGACGAGGCCGTGCTTGGCTGCGACATAGGCCGAGACATAGGCATAGCCCTTCAGCCCCGCCGTCGAGGCGACGTTGACGATCCGGCCCCATCGGCGCGTCAGCATGCCGGGCAGGACCAGACGGGCGGCCTCGGCCGGCGCCTCGAGGTTCAGGGCCAGCATGGCGCGGAAGGCGTCGGCGTCAGTCTTGAGGAAGGGGGCCGAGGTCGCGGCGCCGGCGTTGTTGATCAGGATGTCGATCGGCCCGAAGCGGTCGCGCCCGACCTCGATGGCGGCGGCCAGCGCATCCGGATCGGTCACGTCGGCGGGGGCGGCGAAGGCCGGGTCGCCGATGCGGTCTGCGGTCTCGTTCAGCCTGCCAATGTGGCGGCCGATCAGGGTGACCTGGCAACCGGCCTCGGCCAGACGTTCGGCGGTCGCGCGGCCGATCCCCGAGCCCGCGCCGGTGACCACGGCGTGATGTCCCGTCAGGCTCATACCGGCCCCGCCTGCTGCTGTTTCTCGAGGTTGCGGGCCAGCTGGGCGAAGCCGGCGCGGTACTGGACCGGCGGCCGTATCCCGCGCCAACCCAGTTCGGCGGCGGCGCGCAGGCTCCAGTTCGGATCGGCCAGATGCGGCCGGGCGAGGGCGCACAGGTCGGCGCGGCCGGCGGCGAGGATGCTGTTCACGTGGTCGGTCTCGTAGATGTTGCCGACGGCCATGGTGGCCACGCCCGCCTCGTTGCGTATGCGGTCGCTGAAGGGCGTCTGGAACATGCGGCCGTAGACGGGTTTGGCCTCTTCCGAGGTCTGGCCGGCCGAGACGTCGATCAGGTCGCAGCCGGCGTCGGCGAAGGCGCGGGCGATGGCGACGGACTCTTCCGGCGTGATCCCGTCGTCGGTCCAGTCGGTGGCGGACAGGCGCACGGACATCGGCTTGTCGTCGGGCCAGACGGCGCGCATGGCGGCGAAGACCTCGAGCGGGAAACGCAGCCGGTTCTCCAGCGAGCCGCCGTAGTCGTCGGTGCGGTGATTGGAGATTGGGGTCAGGAAGGACGACAGCAGATAGCCGTGGGCGCAGTGCAGCTCGGCCATGTCGAAGCCGGCCTCGTCGGCCCAGCGGGCGGCGCGGACGAAGTCGCCCTTGACCCGGTCCATGTCGGCCCGGGTCATTTCGCGCGGGGTCTGGTCTTCGCCCGACCACGGGATGGGGGAGGGGGCGATCAGCTCCCAGCCGCCCTGCAGCAAGGGTTCGTCGGCGCGCGGACCCCACGGGCGTTCGACCGACCCCTTGCGGCCGGCGTGGGCCAGCTGGATGGCGATGCGCGCACCCTGCCCGTGGACGAAGTCGACGATCCGTCGCCATGCGTCGCGGTGCTCGGGCCGGTACATGCCCGCACAGCCGGGGGTGATGCGGGCGTCGGCCGAGACGTCGGTCATCTCGGTGAAGACCAGCCCGGCCCCGCCCAGCGCGCGGCCGCCCAGATGGACGAGGTGGAAGTCGTTCACCGTCCCGTCCTCGGCCGAATACATGCACATGGGCGAGACGACGACGCGGTTGGGCACGGTCAGGCCGCGCAGACGCAGCGGTGCGAACATCGGCGGCGGGGGTTCCGGCGACGGCGGCGCGCCGGCCCGGTCGGCGAACCAGCGCTCCACCCCGGTCAGGAAGTCGCGGTCGCGCAGACGCAGGTTCTCGTGGCTGACGCGCTGGCTGCGGGTCAGCAGGCTGTAGGCGAACTGCAGCGGCTCGAGGTCGACGTAGCGGTCGACGGTCTCGAACCATTCGGTCGAGTTGCGGGCCGCGCTCTGGAGTTTCAGCACCTCGACCCGGCGCTCGGCCTCATAGGCGGCGAGGCCCGCGTCCAGATCCTCGGCCTCCGTCAGGCTTTCGGCGAGGCGGATGGCGTCCTCGAACGCCAGCTTGGTGCCGGAGCCGATCGAGAAATGCGCCGTGTGCGCCGCGTCGCCCAGCAGCACCACCTTGCCGTCGCGCCAGTTCGAACAGGCGACGCGCGGGAAGTTGAGCCAGGCCGAACCGCGCAGGTGTCTGGCGTTGCTCATCAGGGCGTGGCCGCCCAGCCAGTCGGCGAACAAGGCCTCGGCGACGCGGCAGGTCTGGTCCTGATCGAGGCGATCGAAGCCCAAGCCCCGCCAGGTCGCCTCGGTGCATTCGACGATGAAGGTCGAGGCGCCCGGCTCGAACTGGTAGGCGTGGGCCCAGATCCAGCCGTGCGGGGTCTCGACGAAGGCGAAGGTGAAGGCGTCGAACGACTGCCTGGTGCCCAGCCAGATGTATTTGTTGGTCCGCACGTCGACGTCGGCGCCGAAGACCTCGGGCGTCTCGTTGCGGACCCGGCTGTTCAGGCCGTCAGCGGCGACGATAATGTCGGCAGGCAGGGCCCGGATGTCGGCGACCTCGTCCTCGAAGCGCAGGTCGACGCCGAGCGATCGGGCCCGTTCGTGCAGGATGTTCAGCAGCCGCTGTCGCCCGATGCCCGCGAAGCCGTGGCCGCCGGAGCGGATGGTCTGGCCATGGATGTGGACGTCGATGTCGTCCCAGTGGACGAAGGCGGCCTCGATGGTCGCCGCGGTCTCAGGGTCGTTGGCCTTCAGATTGGCCAGGGTCTGGTCGGAGAAGACCACGCCCCAGCCGAAGGTGTCGTCGGGCCGGTTGCGCTCATGCACCACGACCTCAAGCGACGGATCACGCAGTTTCAGCGAGATGGCGAGGTAGAGTCCGCCGGGGCCGGCCCCGACGATGGCGATGCTTCGGACGGGCGATCGCGCTGACATATTTTAAGTATGAAATGATTTTGGCCGCGAGTCCAGATGGCCGGCCGGCGGGGCCCGGGTCGTCCCGCGCTTCGGGCCGCGAGGCCCTCAGTCCAGCGACGACCCGTCGTGGCCCGGGCCCGAGGCGCCGACCTGCGGCGGCAGGGAAAACACCGCCTCGAGCGCCTGCTGCTCCGGCAGGATATAGACAACCCCCACCGTGCCGTCGAAGGCGCGTTGCACGATCTCTTCGTAGAATTCGGCGGGCACGTTCACGCACCCGTAGGAGATCCGGTTGTCCTGCGCGGTCGCCGTGGCGAGGCGCTGCTCCCGACGGTCGGCGGCCCGGGTCGTGACGACCGGATGCAGCGACAGGGCCGCCTCATAGTCGATCCACAGAATGCCCTTGCCGCCGATATTCTCGCCCATCGAGGCCAGGAACCGCCCCGCCGGCGTGATCCGGTCTTCCGGACCGATGCCGGACAGGGGACGGTCGCCGATCCCGGGCGGGGAGACATCGCCGCGCGCCAGGCCCAGCAGGACCGGCGCGGCCCCCAACAGCCGTCCTTCCCGGTCGAAGGCGAGCGCCTGGGCGTTGACCTTGTCGACGATCAGGAAGGGCAGACCCTGGTTGTCGGCCGTCTCAAGAACCCAGGCCGTGACCTGTCGAACGGCCGGCGAAGCCTCGGCTTCGGCGAGACCGCCCGGATTGATCGACCCGTAGGGACGCTCGTCCGCCAGGCCGGGCCCGGCGAGGATGAGCCCGAGTCCCAGTCCGGCCGCGGCGGCGCATCGTCGGAGAGGCCCGCTCGCGGCGGACGTCGACGACGCGACGATCGGGGCCGACAGGGTCAATTGCGGTCCTGCTTGGGAACATAGACCGGGACGGGCGGCGGCGGCGGCGGGGGCTGCCGGACCGGCGCGGGGGTGCTGACCACTTCCTCGACCGGCGGCGCTTCATACGTCGGCAGCCGCACGCCGTTGTCGACCACGACCAGATCGAGGCCCGGCGTCGGAGTCACGCCCGGATAGGTCACCGAGGGATAGGGGCGGGAAGGCGGAGTGACCGTCGGCGGTGTCGGCGAAACGATCGGCGCAGCCGCAGGATCGTCGGCGGTGTCGGCGGTGTCGGCGGCGGTGTCGGCGGCGGCGGCGGCGGCGGAGGAGGAGGAGGAGGAGGAGGAGGAGGAGGAGGCGGCGGCGGCGGCGGCGGCGGAGGCGGCGCGGTGATCGTCCCGCGCGTGCGGAAGGTCGGGACGCAGCACGAGCCCGCCAGGACGTAACGGTCGGCGCCAGGGCCGCCGAGAGTGTAGCCGCTGTAGGTGATCCCGACGTCGGCGCCGATCTCCGCCGAATCGAACGCCGCGCGGGCGTCGGGTCCGGCCACCAGAGTGACTCCGTTGGGGATGCCCGATCCCGGAGTGGTCCTGAACCCTGTCAGCGTCGTATCTGTCGTCCCGTCGAACTGGCGGCTGCCGTCGGGGAACAGCAGCATGCGCTCGGTCAGCGTCGCGCCTTCGGTGAGGGTGAACCGGGTCCCGAAGCTGGTCGGGGTCGAATAGGAGACCGGATTGTAGTGGATCCTGGCCGGGGCGGCGGTGACGGTGATCAGCGGAGCCAGCGGGGCGAAGACGATGGTGCCGCTGCCCACGCCCGGCCCCGAGCCGTCGGCGCCGGCGATCAGCGTCAGGCCGACGGGCAGGCCGAGGCTCTGCGCCGGGATGGTGCTGCCCCGGGTCAGGGTGATGGCGGCGTCGATGAAGACGTCGTGCCCCGCGCACAGCGCGATGTTGCCGTCGGTGGTGGTGATCGCATGGTAGACGTTCACATTGCGACCGCCCTCCAGCAGGACGCTGCCATTGGTCGTCGTGATGGCTCCGTTGACGTTCACGTCCCGGCCGCAACAGGCGACCAGATTGCCGTTGGTGGCGGTGATCGCCGCGTTGATGTTGATGTCCCGGTGGGCGTTCAGCGTCAGGGTCGTCGGGTTGGACGAGGCGGTCCAGGCGATGGCGTCATTGACGTGAATGTCGCCCTCGCCGTCGCCGGCGCCGGCGTTCATCGTGCTGATCACGACATTGGTGGTCACCAGTTGGGCGGACAGCGTGGCGCCGGAAATATTGCCGCCGGCCCCGATGGTGAAGTCCCGCGAACCGATCTGCCACGTGCCGGCGTCTCCCGTGGGAGCGGCGGCTGTGATGTTGGCGGTGGTCGCGACGTTCACGGTCCCGGCCGACGTTTCGATGTAGCCGCCGTCGCCGCCGCCGGGAGCGCTGGCGTCGAGCGTGCCGCCCACATTGACCACGCCGCTCGGCAGGTCGCCCAGCAGAAGGATGGTGCCGTCCCGGTCGCCGATCGTGCGGGCCTGTATGACGCCGGTGTTGTTCACCACCGTGCGGAGCAACTCGCCGGCCCCCTGGGCGGTCATCACCACGGTGCCGCCATCGGCCTGCAGCATGCCGCCGTTCTCGACGAGGGCGTTGGCCGCCCCCCGGTCGACGACCACATTGAGCAGTCCGTCGCCGACCACATCCAGCGTCACCGCCTCGCCGGCGGCGAGGACGATGGTTCCGAGATTGGCCTGGATCAGGCCCTCGTTGCTGACGTGGCCGCCCAGCAGCGCCACATAGCCGCCGTTGGCGATGATGGAGCCCTGGTTGAGCACGGCGCCCGTTCCGGAGCCGGTGAATTTGTAGTCGCCCGCCATGAAGTCGGCGTCGGTCATGCCGAGGGTCGAGGCGACCAGGCCGCCGACACTGACCTGCGAGCCCGGCGCGAACAGCACGCCGTTCGGATTGATCAGGAACACCTGGCCGTTGGAGGTCAGACTGCCGAAGATTTGCGAAGCGTCCGCGCCGATCACCCGGTTGAGCGCGACGGACCGGCTGTTGGGCTGGACGAAGACCACGCTGCCGCCCGCCCCGATGGAGAAGCTGTTCCAGTTGATCGCCGTGTTCTGGGTCGACTGGTTGATCGTCATCGTGCCGGGGCCGGTGGTGATGGTCGCCCCGCCGGCGACGACCGTTCCGCCGGTCGGAAGCGTCTGGGCCATGGCCGGAGCCCCGAAGGACAGGGACGCGGCGAGCCCGGCCACAAGGAAGCCGGCCAGGCCGGTCGAGGCGAACAGGGCGTTGCGGCGAGCGCGTACGGCCCCTCCGCGCTTCAGGTCGCCGGCGGTCAGGTGATGGAGACGGGTCATCAGAACGTCCTTGTCGGGAGGAGCGTGAAGAAGGAGGAGAGTTGAGCGGTCATCAGAACAGCTTGACGATCTGGAACCAGGCGCGGCCCTCTTCGTCGGGGCCCGATGTTGCGATCTGGTCGCCCAGTCGACGGGCGTAGCTCGCCCGGATGAACAGGTCGTCCGGCCCGGACCAGTTGACGCCGACGCCGACGCCGCTGCGTCGGGCGTGATTGGATCCGGGGAACCACGGGTCGTGGGCGAAATTGACCTCGCCCGTATCGACGAAGCCGATCAGCTGGAACCGGCCCGGCAGGGACCGGGTCCACTCGTCCAGCGCGAGGCGGGCCTCGACCGTCGCGACGTAGCCCTCGTCGCCGTAGGCCTCGCCTTCCGGATAGGCGCGCACCGCATAGGCGCCGCCCAGTTCCATCTTTTCGGAGGCGTCGAGATTGTCGGTGGCGACCTGTCCGCGCAGGGAGCCGAAGACCGAGAGCGGTCCGCTGACCGTCTGGAGCCTGGAGACGGCGTACTGCAGCTTGATGAACCCGCCCTGGGAGCGCGCGGTCACCGCGTCGGCGGCGCGTTCGAACGGATCTTCGATGTCGAGATCGCCCGAGGTCCAGGACAGGGAGCCGGCGTTCCAGCCTCCGCCGCCGAACCCGTCGCGGGAATCTCCGCGCAGGCCCACCGTCAGCGCCCGGATCTCCTTGTCCGAGACCTGCGACACCAGGCCGATCTCGTCGCTGAGGAATTTGGCGTCGGCGCTGGCGAAGGCATAGAGGTTCGCGGTCCGCGAGCGGATCAGCGGATAGCTGGCGAAGACGCTGAAGATGTCAGCCGTGCCGCCGGCGTCCAGCGCCGCGAACTCGCGGCCCAGGTCGTACTGCATGTGGGTCCAGGCGACGCCGATGGTGGCGGCGCCGAGCGGCGCCTGCCAGGCGGCGCGGCCGTAGGCCAGGCCTTCGGTCGACGCGAGAACACGCAGGCTGATCAGGTCGCCCATTCCGGTCGGGTTGTGGAAATTGACCGAGCCGCCGAACCGGTAGGCGCCGGTGTACCGGTTGCCCGCGTTATCGGCTTCCAGGCTGCCGGAAATCCGGCGACCGCGGGTCAGATCGACGGTCAGATCCGAAGAGCCGACCTCCGCTCCCGGCGACAGGGTCGAATGCACGACCACGCCCGGGATGTCGGACAGCAGCAGCAGGCGTCGCTCCAGCGGCGCGATCGCCACCGGGTCGCCCGGGTTCAGGCCGGTCAGCAGGCCCGCGGCCAGGGCGTCGGGCACGCCGGCCTGATTGCGCAGGTCGATCGCGCCATAGCGGCCCTCGACCACGGCGATGGTCACCGCGCCGTCGACCACGTCCTGCGCCGGCAGATGGGCCTGGGCCAGCACATAGCCGCGGCTGTTGTAGAAGCGCGTGATCTGCGCCGCCGCATTGCGCAGCTCGGGCAGGGTGAGCTCGCGGCCCGGCGTGAAGCCCGTCGCCGCCACCAGTTCCGCTTCGGTGAACAGGGTCGCGCCCGCGACCCGCAGCGCGTCGACGCGGATGCGCCGACCTTCGGCCGCAGCGTCGATCGGCGCTTCGGGGCGCTCGATGCGGATGTCCGGCGCAGGCCTCAGGGGCGTCGCCGCAGGGGGGATTTGCTGCAGTTGGCCGCCCACCGGCGGCACCTGCGCATGGGCGTTCTGACTCGCGGCCAACATCGCCGCCACAACTAGACTCGATCGCAACATAGCCGCCTCAAGGTGCCGCCGCGGAATCAGGGCGTAACGGCTCTCACGCAGCTGGGAGCACGCACGTAGGAAGGCTGAATGATCGATTTGGCCGATACGAACCTGAGACATATTCCCCCGCAGTTGCGGGACGGTCTCCGGCTATCGACAATAAAGACCTTAGTATTTTATCAGATTAACAAGACATGAACGCACTGTTCACATAAGTCCGTGAAATATTCAACGGACCGCCACTTGATAAGGTTCCAGTCACACGCGCGAATATTTAGCGGCAGTCCGTGTTTTTCTGCGGAAGATCAAGCAGGGCGTGATGGTTGCGCCTTCGGGGCCGGCGGCGGCCAGCCATGAGAGCAACCGCCGGGAGCGCGCGCCGTCCTACGCGTCCGCGAGAAGCGCCAGCATGGCGAAACTGGCCAGCCAGTGCTCGCCCATATAGTCGCCGGTCACATGGGGCAGGGCGGCGTCCAGATGCGCCCGCGCCGCTTCCCGCGCGATGGCGCGCCGGGGATCGCCGGTTTCCAGCGCCGAGGCGATCTCGCGCCAGCACCAGGCCCGGCTCAGGTTGAGGCCGTCGAGATGGGCGATCTTGCCGTCCGAACGGTCGCTGACGCCGGCGGGCCGGAACAGGGTCGCGGGCTCGCGCCGGTCCAGACGCGGCAGGAAGGCGTCGAACCAGGCGGCGAAGGCGTCGGGCTCCAGCACCCGGCGCATCATCGCCGCCTCCATCAGCGCCGGCGACAGGAATTCATCCTGCGAGGGCTCCCACGCCTGACAGTCGCGGTCGCCCGAATGCCAGCGCAGGGCGCGCTCGCGGCACAGGGCGGCGAGGGCGTCGTCCCCCGCGAGTCCGGCGTAGTCGAGCGCCAGGCTCAGGGCGAAGGCGGTGTTGTAGTGGGTCCCGACCCGGACCGGATAATCGGCCAGCGGCAGGAAGTCCGTGAACCGCTTGACGAAGGCCCGGGTCAGCGGGCGCAGGATGTCGCCGCGGCCGTCGTCGTGTCGCTCCAGTTCCGCCGCCAGCATCAGCAGCCAGGCCCATCCGTAGGGGCGTTCGAAGCCGCGGCTTTCGGGGCGGGCCAGATAGGCGGTCTCCCCCGCTACATTGTCCGGCGTGAACAGGTCGTCGGCCAGTGCGCGGACGCGCCCGGCCTCGGGCAAGTCGGGATGCAGCCGCGCCAGGGTGAACAGGGTCCACCAGCCGTGCACGCACGAGTGCCAGTCGAAACTGCCGAAAAAAATCGGATGCAGGTCGCGCGGCCCCTTCACGTCGCCCGGTCCGCCCATGACGTGATCGAGCTTGTTCGGATATTCGCGCGTGACGTGGCCCAGGGCGGTGCGGGCGTAGAGGGCGGCGATCTCGGGGGTCAGGCGGGCGGTCATGGTCAGAACCTGAAGGCCAGGACGTACATCAGCACGATGTTGATCCCCAGCAGGATGGCGGCCGTGGGCAGCTGGACCCGGATGACGCCGTTGAAGGGGGCGTCGCGATCGGGCAGGTCCAGCAGGGCGGCGGGCACGACATTGAAGTTCGCGGCCATGGGGGTGGTCAGGGTGCCGCAGAAGCCGGCCAGCATGCCGATGGCGCAGACGATCGCCGGGTTGCCGCCGAACTGGAACACCACGATGGGCAGGCCGACCGCGGCGGTCATCACCGGGAAGGCGGCGAAGGCGTTGCCCATGATGAAGGTGAACAGGGCCATGCCGACGCAATAGGCGACCACCGCGACCAGCCGGGTGTCGAGCGGCAGATAGCTGGCGAACAGCTCGCCGATCTGGTCGCCGACGCCGGCGATGACGAACACCGCGCCCAGCGCGGCCAGCGCCTGCGGCAGGATGCCGGCCCAGCCGACCGAGTCCATCAGCCGCCGGCCCTCCTGCAGCGGGGCGAGCATCGGCGGCTTGAGCCAGACCATGGCGCCGGCCAGGGCGATGGCGACGGCCAGGCCCAGGGCGATGATGGTCGGCTGCTCGGCGCCGAACAGGGGGACGCCGAGGATGTCGACCTTCTCCAGCAAAAGCACGCCGAGAATGGCCACCGCCGGGATCATCAGGGCCGGGATGAACAGCCAGTTGCCGCGCCGGGCCGCGCTCTCGGCGCGTTCGGCCGGGGTGGTGGTCGGCGGATGGCTCTGGCCCAGCAGGCGGAACCCGGCCAGCGCCGCCAGCGCCAGCACCAGCACGCCGTTGCCGAGATCGCCGAGATACGAGCCGAACAGGAAGCTGACCGCCAGCAGACCCCAGAAGGCCGCCGTCCCGAAGCGCCGGGGATGGTCGCGGTCCAGCACCGTCAGGGTGGAGAAGGCCGCGAAGGTCAGGCCGGCGAAGATATAGACCCAGTCGAGCGTGATCACTGGCCGGCCTCCCGCGCGATGGTGCGGTCCAGCCGCATCAGCCGGAAGCCGTGGACGATCAGGGCGCAGATGGCGGTCGGGATGGCCCACATGGCCAGCTGCCAGGGCTCGAGGAGGATGCCGTTGGCCTCGAGGAAGCCCTTGATCAGCAGGATCGAGGCGATGGCGAAGAAGATGTCCTCGCCGAAGAACAGGGCGATGTTGTCGACCGCCGCCGCATGGGCGCGGATGCGGTAGCGCAGGCCGTCGGGCAGGTCGCCGTAGCGGGTCTCGGCGGCGGCCTCGGCCATCGGCGCGATCAGGGGGCGGACCATCTGGGGGTGGCCGCCCAGCTTGGTCAGGCCGGCCGCGGCGCTGATCTGGCGCAGGACGAAATAGGCCAGCAGGATGCGTCCGGTGGTGGCCGAGCGGACCTTGGCGACGAGGATCCGCGCCCGCTCCTGCAGGCCATGGCGCTCGAGCAGGCCGATCAGGGGCAGCACCAGCCAGATCACGCTGATGTAGCGGTAATCGTTGAAGGCCTTGCCGAAGGCGGCGATCGTGTCGAGCCCGGCCTGCAGGATCTCGCCCGCGCCGACGCCGGGCCCGAAGGCCGCCGCCACGCCGGTGACCACGGCGGTGACCAGGATCACCGCCAGCGGATTGAGCCGCGCCACGAAGCCCGCGACCAGCACCGCTATGCCCAGCAACACCCACATGGATCATCCCCCGTCCGTTCGCCGGGAGAGTTGCGCGGTTTGACGCTCCGGGGAAGCGGTCGGATGACGTTTGGGGGGTGTCAGGCCTTGCCGTATCCGCCCCCGCCCGGCGTCTCGATGACGAAGACGTCGCCCGCGGCCATCTGGACCTCGGCCGTCGACCCCAGGGCTTCGCGCGCGCCGTCGGCCCGTTCGATGCGGTTGACGCCCACGGCCCCGTCCTCGCCCCCGGCGGCGCCGAAGGGCGCGGTGCGCCGGTGGTTGGACAGGATGGCGGCGGTCAGGGGTTCGAGGAAGCGCACCCGCCGCACCGCGCCGTCGCCGCCCCGGTTCGCTCCGGCGCCGCCCGAGCCGCGCCGGATCGAGAACTCTTCCAGCAGGACGGGGAAGCGGGTCTCCAGCACCTCCGGATCGGTCAGGCGGCTGTTGGTCATATGGGTCTGGACCGCCGCGGCGCCGTCGAAGCCCGGACCCGCGCCCGAGCCGCCGGCGATGGTCTCGTAGTACTGGCGGGCCTCGTCGCCGAAGGTGAAATTGTTCATCGTGCCCTGGCTGCCGGCCAGCACCCCCAGCGCGCCGTACAGGCAGTCGACCACGGCCTGGCTGGTCTCGACGTTGCCGGCGACGACGGCGGCGGGATAGCGGGGATTCAGCATCGAGCCCTCCGGCACGATCAGCCGGATCGGCTTCAGACACCCCTCGTTCAGCGGGATGGCGTCGTCGACCAGGGTGCGGAAGACGTAGAGGGTCGCGGCCCGGGTGATCGACAGGGGCGCGTTGAAATTGTTCGGCCGCTGGCCGCTGGTCCCGGTGAAGTCGACCACCGCGCTCCGGCTCTCCGCATCGACGTCGATCCGGACCCGGATGACCGCCCCGTCGTCCATCTCCAGTTCGAAGGCTCCGGGCTTCAGGGCGGCGATGGCGCGCCGCACCGCTTCCTCGGCATTGTCCTGGATGTGGGCCATGTAGGCGGCCACCACCTCGCGTCCGAACTCGCCGACCATCCGACCCAGTTCGTCGGCCCCGCGGGCGCAGGAGGCGACCTGGGCCTTCAGATCGGCCATGTTCTGATCGACGTTGCGCGACGGATATCGCCCCGAGGCAAACAGGGCCCGGGTCTCGGCGTCCCTGAGCCGGCCTGCGTCGATCAGCAGGAAGTCGTCAATCAGCACGCCTTCCTCTTCGACCGACTTCGACGAGGGCGGCATCGATCCGGGCGTGGTCCCGCCCACGTCGGCATGGTGTCCTCGGGCGGCGACGAAGAAGGCGGGCGCGTCATCGGCCTCGAGGAAGACCGGCATGATGACGGTGATGTCGGGCAGGTGGGTGCCGCCGTTGTAGGGCGCGTTCAGCATATAGACGTCGCCGCGGCTCAGGCCCCGGCCGTCGGCCCCGCCGCCGCGCGAGCGGATCACGGTGCGGATGCTCTCGCCCATCGAGCCCAGATGGACCGGGATGTGCGGCGCATTGGCGATCAGCGCGCCGGCGGCGTCGAACACGGCGCAGGAGAAGTCGAGCCGCTCCTTGATGTTGACCGAATAGGCCGTGGCCCGCAGCGCCTCGCCCATCTGCTCGGCGGCGGCCATGAAGCGGCTGTTGAACACCTCCAGCAGGATGGGATCGGCGTCCGTGCCCACGGCGGCGCGCGCGGGCAGGGGGGCGATCCGGGCGAGGATCAGGTTCAGGGCGTCATCCGTGGTGGCGCGCCAGCCGGGCTCCAGCACCGTCGTGCCGGTGTCTTCCAGGATGACGGCGGGGCCGTCGACGACGGCGCCGGCCCCGAAATCGTCGCGGCGATAGACCGGTGCAGCATGGTCGGCGCCGGCCATCCGCACGGGGACGCGGGCGATCACCGCGGGCGGTCCCGCGCTCCCGCCGGCGGAGAGCGTGGACGCCGGCTGATCCGACGCGGCGACGGCCTCGGCCTCGAGGGTCTCGACCACCAGCGCCTTGTCGTCGGCGAAGAAGCCGAAGCGTCGGCGGTGCAGGGCCTCGAACGCCGCCCGCATGTCCTCGGCCGGCCCGAACGGCGCCGACAGGGGCGTGTCCGAGCCCGCGAATTTGATCTCCGCCCGGAGGAGGGCGGTGATGGAGCGTCCGGCATAGCCCTGCGCCGCCAGCTGGCCGCGCGCCTCGGCGGCCAGGGCCTCGATCCGCCGGGTCATGGCCGCATCGCCGGCCGGCTCCAGCGGCGCGGCCACGGTGGCCTGCCGGATGGCCCGCACCTCGGCCAGCCCCATGCCCCAGGCCGACAGCACGCCGGCAAACGGATGCAGCATGACCTGCGTCATGCCGAGCGCGTCGGCGACGAGGCAGGCGTGCTGGCCGCCGGCGCCGCCGAAGCAGTTGAGGACATAGCGGCTCACGTCGTAGCCGCGCTGGATCGACACCGACTTGATCGCCTCGGCCATGTTCTGGACCGCGATGGTGACGAAGCCTTCGGCCAACGCCTCGGGCGTCGTTTGGCGGCCCGTGGCCTCGCCGACCTCGACCGCCAGGGTCTCGAACTTCTCCCGCACGGCGTCGGCGTCCAGCGGCTGGTCGCCGTCGGGGCCGAAGACGGCGGGGAACTGGTCCGGCCGCAGCTTGCCCAGCATGACGTTGCAATCGGTGACGGTCAGGGGGCCGCCGCGACGGTAGGCGGCCGGACCGGGCACGGCGCCCGCCGATTCCGGCCCGACCCTAAGGCGCGAGCCGTCGAAGCGGCAGATCGAGCCCCCGCCGGCCGCCACCGTATGGATGCTCAGCATCGGCGCGCGCAGCCGGACCCCCGCCACGACGGCGTCCGAGGTCCGCTCGTAGTCGCCGGCGAAATGGGACACGTCGGTCGAGGTGCCGCCCATGTCGAAGCCGATGACGCGGTCGAACCCCGCCGACCGCGCGGTCTGCGCCATGCCGACCACGCCACCCGCCGGGCCCGACAGGATGGCGTCCTTGCCGCGGAAGGCCCCCGCCGCCGTCAGGCCGCCGCTGGACTGCATGAACAGCAGCGGCACAGCTTCGCCCAGATCGGCGCCGACGCGGTCGACATAGGCGCGCAGGATCGGCGACAGATAGGCGTCGGCCACGGTGGTGTCGCCGCGCCCGATCAGCTTGATCAGGGCCCCGACCTCATGGCTGACCGAGACCTGCTCGAAGCCGACCTCGCGCGCGATTTCGGCCAGCCGGGCCTCGTGCGCAGTGAAGCGCCAGCCGTGCATCAGGACGATGGCGACGGCGCGCAGGCCCGCGTCATGGGCGGCCGCCAGATCGGCCCGGGCCCGGGCCTCGTCGAGGGATTGCTCGACCGCGCCGTCCGCGCGGATGCGCTCGTCGATCTCGACGACCCGGTCGTAGAGCTGTTCGTGCAGGACGATGTGGCGGGCGAAGATGTCGGGGCGGCTCTGCCAGCCGATGCGCAGCGCGTCGCCGAAGCCGCGGGTGATCGCCAGCACGGTCGGCTCTCCCTTGCGTTCCAGCAGGGCATTGGTCGCCACCGTCGTGCCCATGCGGATGGCGTCCACGCGACCCGCCGGCAACGGTCCCGGCTCGGCGCCCAGGATGCGGCGCACGCCTTCGACCGCGGCGTCGGCGTACTGCTCCGGATTGTCGGACAGCAGTTTGCGGGTCTCGAGCCGCCCGTCGGGCGCGCGGGCCACGATGTCGGTGAAGGTGCCGCCGCGGTCGATCCAGAAGCGCCAGCCGTCGCGGGCGAGGATCGAAGACGCACTCATGGGGTTGCTCCCGGCGGCGGGCCCGTCAGGGCGGGGGTCGAGGCGACCAGATAGCCGGTCGCGACGCCGTCCGTCCAACCGCGCCGACGAATTCCCGCCGGCCTCGCCTCAAGAGGCCGAACCCGCCCGACCTCAGTAGCCGATCACGGTGGGCAGGGCCTGCCAGACGACAGCCACCGTCGCCACGCCGCCGCCGAGCAGGGCCAGCTGGTCGCCAAATCCGGCCACGGCGTCGGCGGGCCGGCGAACGCGTCGGGCGGCGACCGCCGTGATCGTCAGGGCGGCGATGACGCAGGCCCCGCTGAAGGCCAGGCCGATCATGCGCCAGGCCGGGTCGTCGGCCCGGCTGACCACGTCGGCGAGGCTGGCGATGGCGTAGACGCCCATGAAATGGACGGTCCAGACGATCAGTCCGCCCAGCATCCAGATCCAGCGCCCCATGGTCAGCCCCCCGGGAACAGACGGGTCAGCAGGGTGGCGAAGGCGCCCTGACCGGCGGCGTAGACGATGAACAGGGCGATGATGTCGCCGGTCGTGGGCCGGTCCGCCTGCATGTGGCCGGCCAGCCAGCGCAGCACGATGTACAGGCCCATGATCGCCACGATGGCCGCGAACCAGCCCTGCCACGCGAGCAGGGCGTAGACGGTCGCGCCCTGGGCGTGGACCTCCGGCCGCAGACCGGTCCCGATCCAGTCCCGCAGGTCGAGACCCCAGGCGCCGGCGATCAGGGCTGCGGCGGCGACCATCAGCATCGTCGCGATGACGCCGCTGCGCGGCCGGTCCAGCCGCAGGGTCCGGCACGACGCCCAGGCCAACACGGCGGCGGCGGCGTAGCCCGCGAGGACCAGCGCCATCGACGCCATCCCGGGAGGCGGCGCCCACAGGTCCGGGCTGCGACTCCACAGAAAGACGTAGCTGAAACCCATCAGGGCCGCGACCATGCCGCCCACCACCAGGGTGATGACGGCCGCCCACCAGCCGTGGCTGGACGGTCCGCTGACATAGGTCGGCACGATGATCCCGGCGCCGATTTCGGCGGTCCTTTGCGGGTGCGGCCGGTCGAGGAACCAGCACCACTGAAGGATGCAGTAAAGGGCCAGGACGCCGCTGATGATCGAGGGGACATAGGCCTTGACCGTGAGCAGCAGGAACAGGCCGGCGGTGAACACCGCGCCCCAGATCGGCCAGCCGGAGGGGCTGGGCATGCGCTGCAGGTATTGCGGCTCGGCGTTGAGGGTCGAGGTGACGATGGTCTCGCGCTCGCCGGTGGCGCTGTTGGGCAGGAAATAGCGGCCGGCCTCGACGTCGCGGGCCAGACCCTTCTGGTCCCACAGCGGATAGCGGCTGGTCACGACCGGGATCGAACGGACCGAGTAGAGGCCGGTCGGCAGCCATTCGAGGCCGGGGCCGCCGAAGACGTTGCCGGCGTCGCGCGCGCCGAACGGGCGGAAATTCCGCGCCATGTCGATGATCCAGATCAGCACCGCCAAGGCGAAGACGAAGGCCCCGACGGTCGAGAGCATGTTGGGAATCTCCCAGCCCCGGTCCGGCAGCCAGGTGTAGACCCGCCGCGGCATGCCCATCAGCCCGGTCAGGTGCATCGGAAGAAAGGTCAGGTGCATGCCGGCGAACATCAGCCAGAACACCCACTTGCCCAGCCGCTCGCTGAGCGGGCGGGCCGAGCTCATGGGCAGCCAGTAGTAGATGGCCGCGAACATCGGGAAGACCATGCCGCCGATCAGCACATAGTGCAGGTGGGCGACGATGAAGTAGCTGTCGTGCGCCTGCCAGTCGAACGGCACCATGGCGACCATCACCCCGGTCAGGCCGCCCATGACGAAGATGGTCAGCCCGCCGACGACGAACAGGCCCGGCGTGTTGAACCGCATCTTTCCCGCCGCCAGGGTGGCGATCCAGGCGAACACCTGCACCCCCGCCGGGACCGACACCGCCATCGACGCCGCCGAGAAGAAGTTGGTCGATATGGTCGGCATGCCGGTGGTGAACATGTGGTGGGCCCACACGCCGAAGCTGATGAAGCCCGTCGCCAGCATGGCCAGCACGACCAGCCGGTAGCCGACCAGCGGCGTCCTCGCCACGGCCGGGACGATGGTCGACATGGCCCCGGCCGCCGGCAGGAAGATGATGTAAACCTCGGGGTGGCCGAAGAACCAGAACAGGTGCTGCCACAGCAGCGGATCGCCGCCCTTCAGCGGATCGAAGAACGGCCAGCCCAGCGCCCGCTCGATCTCCAGCAGCAGGGTCGAGAGGATGATCGACGGGAAGGCGATGATGATCATGCAGGCGAAGATCAGCATGGCCCAGGCGAAGATCGGCATCTTGTCCAGGGTCATGCCGGGCGCCCGGTTGCGCAGCACCCCGACGATGATCTCGATGGCCCCGGCGATGGCCGAGATCTCGATGAAGCCGATGCCCAGCAGCCAGAAGTCGGCGTTGATCCCCGGCGAGAACTCCATCGAGCTGAGCGGCGGATACATGAACCAGCCGCCGTTCGGCGCCAGGCCGAAGAACAGCGAGGCGAAGAAGGCCAGGCCGCCGATCAGATAGGCCCAGAAGGCGTAGGCGCTGAGCCTCGGGAACGGCAGGTCGCGCGCCCCCAGCATCTGCGGCAGCAGCAGCACGCCCAGCGCCTCGACCGCCGGCACGGCGAACAGGAACATCATCATCGTGCCGTGCACGGTGAAGAACTGGTTGTAGGTCTCCTGCGGCAGGAAGCCGTTCATCGGCACGGCCAGCTGGGTGCGCATCAGCACCGCCAGGGCGCCGGCCAGCACGAAGAACAGCATGGCGGCGCCGACGTAGTAGACGCCGACGAAATTGTTGTTGATGGCGGTGAGCCAGCCCCAGCCGCGGGGCTTGCACCAGATCGTCTCCAATTCCTTCAGCTCGTCGGGCGGCCGCTCGTCCGAGGTCGGGAAACGCGCGTAGAGCGCCGGATCGAAGCCGGTCTCGCTCTTCACTTCAGGCTCTCGAGCCAGGCGGAGACGTCGCGCAGCTCCTGACCGGTCAGGACCGGATAGGCCGGCATGCGGTTGCCCGGCTTGATGGCCTGGCTGTCCGAGATCCAGCCGGCGAGGGTCCCCTGATTGTTGGGCAGGATGCCGGCGCCGAGCGTGCGGCGCGAGCCGACGTGGCTGAGGTCCGGCCCGGCCAGACCGTTGAAGGCCGTCCCCGCCACCGTGTGACAGGCGCCGCAGCCGGCTCGGTCGAACACGGCCGCGCCCCGGTGCGGCGCGG
>NZ_JAVHLH010000300.1 GCF_031082345.1 Brevundimonas sp.
GATCGGATGGCGGGCAAGGCCCGCGAAGGGTCCCGGGAGCTCGCTCCCGTCGTGTTCTTCGTGAATCCTTCGTGGTCGTTGTGATGAACCCGCCGACGGCGGGGAAAGCGCCGAGGGCTGACGCGGGCCATAGGCCGGCGAGACCCCTCATCCGCCAGCCATCGGTCGCCACCCGTCGGGCGTCGCCCTCCACCCGCAAGGGGAGAAGGAAGCGGGGCCGGGTCAATTGGCCAGTTGCGCGTCCAGCCGCTCGACCAGCGCCGCATAGACCTCGCCGGCGGTCTTCACCGTGGCGGGGTCGACCTGCTCCATGGTGTCGTCGGCCGAGTGGATCAGCTGGAAGACGCGGGGAACGAAGCCCTCGGCCAGACCCGTCGTCTCGCCGCCGTTGAAGGCCAGCCACATCTGGTGGGCGCCGACATGATCCTGGAAGCCGAGCGAGACGGTCGGGACCGCCGCGGCCGGCGCGGCGCTGTCACCCAGACCGGCGCCGGAGAAGGCGCGATCATCCGACGGCGGATAGACCGGGAAGCCGACGCAATGCATGGCGCGTTCGGCGCAGACCTCGCGCACGGCCCGGGTGACGCCGGCCGACTGCGGGCCGTTGTTGAGGCCGTACATCATCGTGTCGCCATAGCCGGCGACGTCGGAGTTCACGACGGCGGCGACGTTCGTCAGGCCGTGGGCCTCGATCCATTTGCGCGCGCCGATAAGGCCCAGCTCCTCCTGGTCGAACAGGACGATGCGGACGCGGTGGTCCAGGTCCTTCGCCCGGAGGATCTTCGCCGCCTCGATGACGCCGACCACGGAGGCGGCGTTGTCGACCACGCCTTGGGACATCGATCCGTCGCGCAGCACCACGGCGTCGTAGTGGGCGGTGAGCAGGATCTCGCGCGGGCCGTCGCCGATCGTGACGACGACGTTGCGGCCCTCCATCTCGCCGGTCTGGCGGTTGCCCCCAACGAAGGTCTCGATCACCGGATCGAAGCCGGCGGCGCGCAGCTGGGCGACCACGACGTCGGTCCGGGCCGCATTGCTGGGCTGGACGTAGGCGGCGACCTGGGCGCGCAGGTCGATGTCCTGGGCGGCGACCGGAGTGGCGACGGCGAGAAGCGCCGCGGCGGCGGCGAGCGAACGGAACAGCATGGAACCCCCTTGAGACGAAGGCGCATGGCTAGCGCGCCTGCCGGTCCGGCGCATCTTAAAACGCGGTCACTATCCGGAGCGCATGAACAGGTGACAGAGCCTTAACTTGCCCCCTCGCCGCCCGGCCTACACGCTCGCGGCCTGATCGAAACGGGAGGTGCGGATGTCGAAACGTCGCGGGATTCACCAGCTGGGCGCCCTGGCCGTCACGGCCATACTGGTCGCCGGAGTCGCCCGGGCGCAGGAGTCAGCGCCGGAGGATGATCTGCGCACGCAGATCGCCGCCATGGACACCGCCCTGTTCGCCGCCTCCCGGAACTGCGACGAGGCGGCGATGAACCGGATCTTTCGCGAGGACCTGGAATTCTACCACGACGTGACGGGCCTGACCGAGCCCCGCGAGCGGGTCATGGTCGACATCATGGCGTTCTGCGCGGACGACGGCGTCGGGCTGCGACGGGCGCTGATCGAGGACAGCCTCGAGGTCCATCCGCTGCCGGGCTTCGGCGCGATCCAGATCGCCGACCACGTCTTCTTCGAACTGGTCGACGGCCAGGAACAGCAGGTCGGGTCGGCCCGGCTGGTGCACATCTGGCAGAAGGTCGACGGCGAATGGAAGCTGGCCCGGGTGCTCAGCTACGACCACGCGGCGGCGGCCCCCTAGCTCTTCAGCCGCCAGCCCGAGCGGAACACCTGCCAGCAGGCCCAGGCCATGACCAGGGTCAGGGTCGCGCTCATGGCCACGCCGATCCAGACGTTGCTCTCAGCATGGCCGATGAAGCCGAAGCGGAAGCCGTCGATCATGTAGAAGATCGGGTTGAAGTGGCTGATGGTCGCGAACGGCTCGGGCAGGTTGTCGACCAGGTAGAAGGTGCCGCTGAGGAAGGTCATCGGCATGATCAGGAAATTCTGCACCGCCGCCAGCTGATCGAATTTCTCGGCCCACAGGCCGGCGAAGACGCCGAGCATGCCCATCATCAGCGAGGCGGTCAGGCTGAACCACAGGATGGCCGCGAGGTTGGTCACGCCGAGGCGGGCGAAGGGCAGGACGCAGACGGCGGTGACCAGGCCGACCACGACGCCGCGGGTCGCCGCCCCGAGGGCGAAGCCGATGGTCAGCTCCAGCGGGCTGAGCGGCGGGGTCAGGAAGTCAGTCGAGGTGCCCATGATCTTGGCCTGGATCAGGCTGGACGAGGCGTTGGCGAAGGCGTTGTTCAGCACCGCCATCATGATCAGGCCGGGAGCGACGAACTCGGCGAAGGGCGTGCCGTGCAGCGGCGGCCGGGCCCCCTTCAGCGCCACCACGAAAACCAGCATGTAGAGCAGGGTCGTGACCACCGGGGCGGCGACCGTCTGGGCCCCGACCTTCCAGAAGCGGCGCACCTCGCGCAGGTACAGGGTCTGGACCCCGATCCAGTTGACGCCGTGATAGCTGCGGGGCTGCGGCAGGCCGGCGGGACGGGTCGAGGCGAGATCGGTCATGGGGGCGGAGATGCGGCCGGGGGCGGCAGTATGCAAGGGGCGAGGGGCGAGGGGCGAGGGGCGAGGGGCGAGGGAAGGATAGCCGGCCCCCCCCGACCGGAGGTGAAACGCGCTCTTCCCTACTCGCCCCTCGCCCCTATTCCCTCGCCCCGCCGTTAACCATCCCTACATCTGGTTTCTGTGGACGGACTGATTCGCACATCTTGCGTCTGTTAGGGCCTCGTTTACGATTAGTGGTAGGTCGAGGCCCCGGGAGGGCAGTCTGGACCCCATATATTGAATCCGAGACCCGGAGGGTGGCTATGACCGCAGGCTGGACTGAAGACCGCGTCGGCGCGCTGAAGAAGCTCTGGCTGGAGGGCCAGTCGGCGAGCCAGATCGCCAAACAGCTGGGCGGCGGCGTCACCCGCAACGCCGTGATCGGCAAGGTGCACCGCCTCGGCCTGTCGGGCCGGGCCGCCCCGTCGCAGCCGGCCCGCGCCACCTTCCGCCCGTCGCGTCCGCGCCCC
>NZ_JAVHLH010000301.1 GCF_031082345.1 Brevundimonas sp.
CATCCCGGGGGCGCGCAGCGAACCCCGGGACCGGGCGGCGCCGAAGGCGACCTGTTCAGACAGGCTGTTGTGGGCAGCGGCGCCCCCGACAGGGTCGCGCTCGCGCGCGCCGCCCGGTCCCGGGGTCAGCGCGGCTGCGCCGCTTGCCCCGGGATGACGAAAGAAGAAGCGGCGATCGTCCCTCCCCATTCGCAAGGGCGAACAGGGAGGAGACGGGGGCCGTCAGTGCACCGTCGAGGGGGCCTCGACCTCGACGCCGTCGGAAACCGGGGTGATCGGGACGGAGACGGAGGGGCCAGCGTTGGGGAAATTGCTCTCGTCGCGGTTGGGGGCGAGGCCCTTCTCCAGCAGGTCCTTGATCTCCTGACCGGACAGGGTCTCGTATTCGAGCAGGGCCTGGGACAGTTTCTCGTGGTCCGCGGCCTTCTTCGTCAGGATCTTGCGGGCCACGTCCCAGCCCTCGGTGACGATGCGCTTGACCTCTTCGTCGATGATGCGGGCGGTCTCTTCCGAGACGTTCTGGCTGCGGGCGACGGAGTGGCCGAGGAAGACCTCCTGCTCGTTCTCGCCATAGGCCACGGTGCCGAGCTTGTCGGAGAAGCCCCAGCGCGTGACCATGGCGCGGGCCAGCTTGGTCGCCTGCTGGATGTCGGAACTGGCGCCCGAAGTGATGTTCTCCTTGCCGAAGATCTTCTCCTCGGCGACGCGGCCGCCGGCGAGGATGGCGATACGGTCGACCATCTGCTGGAAGCTGGTGGAGTAGCGGTCGCCTTCCGGCAGCTGCATGACCATGCCGAGGGCGCGGCCGCGCGGGACGATGGTGGCCTTGTGCACCGGGTCGGCCATCTTGACGTTCATGGCGACGATGGCGTGGCCGGCCTCGTGATAGGCGGTCATCCGCTTCTCGTCGTCGTTCATGGCCATCGACTTGCGCTCGGCGCCCATCATGACCTTGTCCTTGGCGTCCTCGAAGTCGCGGTGGGTGACCATGCGACGGTCCCTGCGGGCCGCCGTCAGGGCCGCCTCGTTGACCAGGTTGGCGAGGTCCGCGCCCGAGAAGCCGGGCGTGCCGCGGGCGATGGTCTTGACGTTGACGTCGGCGGCCAGGGGCACGTCCTTCATGTGCACGCGCAGGATCTTCTCGCGGCCGTTCACATCGGGATTGGGCACCATGACCTGGCGGTCGAAGCGGCCGGGGCGCAGCAGGGCGGGGTCGAGCACGTCGGGGCGGTTAGTGGCGGCGATCAGGATGATGCCCTCGTTGGACTCAAAGCCGTCCATCTCGACCAGCAGCTGGTTGAGGGTCTGTTCGCGCTCGTCATTGCCGCCGCCGAGGCCGGCGCCGCGGTGACGGCCGACGGCGTCGATCTCGTCGATGAAGATGATGCAGGGGGCGTTCTTCTTGGCCTGTTCGAACATGTCGCGCACGCGGCTGGCGCCGACGCCGACGAACATCTCGACGAAGTCCGAGCCGGAGATGGAGAAGAAGGGCACGCCCGCCTCCCCCGCCACCGCGCGGGCCAGCAGGGTCTTGCCGGTGCCGGGAGGGCCGATCAGCAGGGCGCCCTTGGGAATCTTGCCGCCCAGACGCTGGAATTTGGCCGGGTCCTTGAGGAAGTCGACGACCTCCTGAAGCTCTTCCTTGGCCTCGTCCACGCCGGCGACGTCGTCAAAGGTCTTGCGGCCCTTGTGCTCGGTCAGCAGCTTGGCCTTGGACTTGCCGAAGCCCATGGCCCCGCGCGCCCCGCCCTGCATCTGGCGCATGATCAGGATCCACAGGCCGATGATCAGCACGAAGGGCAGCAGGCCGATCAGGGCGGTGACCCACATGCTCTGGCGGGTGCTCTTGACGTCGACCTGGGCGCCGGCGGCGTTCAGGCTCTCGATCAGGTCGGCGTTGGGCAGGGTGGTGACGACCTCGAATTTGCGGTCGTCCTTCATCTGGACGAGGAGCTTTTCGCCCGTGGCCTCGACGGTCGCGATCTCCTTGGCGTCGCGGGCCTCAAGGAGCTTGGAATAGCTCATCTCCTGGGGCCGGGCGGAGTCGGCCTTCTGGCCGGGCGTGGCGATGGGGCCGCCGCGGTTGACGGCCACATAGAAGGCGAGCGCGCCCAGGATGACGGCGCCCCAGATGGCCAGATTGCGAAGGTTCATTCTCGTCTCGATCCCTGGAAGCGCGGCGCGCTCCCCGCTTCGGTGATGTCAGCGCCAGAAAATAGGTGGTTCCGGGGCGTTGCGCCATGCGCGCGCGGCTCCAGATCCGATTCCTGCGTCATTCGGTCCAGCGCGAGCACCAGTCTCTCCTCGACCAGCGACCGCGCCAAGGCCGTCGTCGCTGCAAGAACCGGGGCAGTTGCATCGTTCCGGATCAGCACAGGCTGTCCGCCGCGGACCGCGGGCGGCAGGGCGTTCAGCCGGGCCCGGTCGGCCTTCGACAGGGCGGCGAGGCGGCCGGCGGCCGGGACCACGGACCAGCCGGGCTCCGCGGCCGTGATCGCCCAGCGACCGTCCCAGACGGTCTCCACGCCGGGCGCAAGCGGCAGGGGCGGCCGGGGGCGGCGGGCGAGCTCGCCCGGCTCGCGGGTGACGAGGATGTGATCCGCTCCGGCCTCGATGCGAGCGCCGCACAGGGCGGCGGTGAAGGTCTCCCCCGCCCCGAGGCGCTGCAGGAGGCGTTCGAGGCGGTCGCCGCGCGGCGGGCGGTCGCCGCCGCCGGCGCAGACGAGGGCGGTCGCGAGTGTGCGGGCGGGGATGAAGCGGTCGATATCAAAGTATCCCTCTCCCGTTGGGAGAGGGATTGAGCGCACGGCGGCGCAGCCGTCGTCCTGGCGCGAAAGGGAGAGGGGCGACCGTCGGAGGGCGGCTTCGCCGCTCGACAAGTCGACCCTCATCCGCCCCTCCGGGGCGCCTTCACCCAATGGGAGAAGGGACGCGCGGGCGCGGCTCCGGGCGTATTTCGGATCCTCATTGGCCGGGTCGTCGATCCAGTCCCGGCCCTGCGCCGTCAGCCACGCCCGCAACTCGTCCCGCTCCACGTCCAGCATGGGCCGCAGCAGCATCAGGCCCCTGCCCTCGGGCCAGGCCGGGGACGGCGACCAGTCGCGCAGGCGGCCGAGGGTCGAGCCCTGGCGG
>NZ_JAVHLH010000302.1:0-964 GCF_031082345.1 Brevundimonas sp.
TCGGCGACGGCGACCGGGTGCGGGTCGCCGTCGCCGAGGAAGCCGGCGCCCGAGACGATGACGCGCGCCCCGGCCTCGACGCCGTCGACGGCGGTCCAGTCGCGGCCCCGCGTCTGGATGACCACTGGCCGGAAGCGGGCGCGGCCCTGGGAGTCGAGAAGGAACACCCCCGGGCGGTTCTCCCGGTACAGCACCGCCGCCGTGGGCACGGTCACGGCGGGATTGGCGCCGACGTCGATGCGCGCGCGGCCGAACATGCCGGGACGGAAGCCGGCTCCCGCCGACAGCGAGATGCGGGCCAGTCCCAGCCGGGTCTCGGGATCGACCTCGGGCGTCACGATGCGGACCGTCCCCGTCGTCTCGCCGACCTGGTCGGACGAGACCACGGCGCTCTGCCCGGAACGGACCAGCGCCAGGTCCGTCTCCGGCACCTGGGCGTCCAGCTCCAGCCGACCGTCGCGGACGATGCGGAACAGCTCGGCGCCGGCCGAGACGATCTGGCCGCGGGTGACGTTGCGGCTGATCACCAGGCCCGAGACCGGCGCGCGGATCGCGGCCTGCGACAGCCGCGTCTGCGTCTCCGTCAGCGAAGCCCTGGCAGACAGAAGATTGGCGTCGGAGGACCGCTTGTTGGCCAGGGCGGTATCCAGCGAAGCCTGGCTCAGGAAGCCGCGTTCCTTCAGCTCCTGGGCGCGGTCCAGCGCCGCCTGGTCGCGATCGGCGTTGGCCTCGGCGGTCTGCACCGCCGCCTGCTGCTGGCGCAGCTGGGCGCGCAGCAGGGCGTCATTGAGCTGGACCAGCGGCTGTCCCTGACGGACGTAGCGGCCTTCGTCGACATAGACGGCGGTGGCGGTCAGTCCGCCGGTCTCGGCGCCGACCGGCACCTCTTCCCAGGCCGAGATGGTCCCGGAGGCGGTGACGGTGCGCGGCAGGTTTCTCAGGGTGGCGGCGGCCACGGTGACGG
>NZ_JAVHLH010000302.1:974-3124 GCF_031082345.1 Brevundimonas sp.
GGCTGCTGCCGGCGGCGCCGGCCTTGGCCTCGGCCTCCTTGGCCTTCTCCTCGCCGCCGCAGCCGGCCAGCGTCAGCGCCAGGGTGAGGACGGCCGCGCCGGCCCAATTGTTCCGCATCATGTTCGCCACGTCTGATCCCCATGGCGCGGAAGGGGGAGCCGCGCCCGGCGCGCCGCCGGTGCGGCCGCCTTGTCATCGGCCGTTGAATAGCCGTTCCGGCCTCTCTTCTCAAACGCCAATCCGCCCCCTTACGTCGATGTAATCCGCCACAAAAGCAGTGACGGAGGCCTGCCGAGCGCCGTCCGCGTTGGCGATCCGGCCCCGCCGTGCTACCGGCGCGGCCATGACGACCCCTCCCATCGAACGCATCCGGAATTTTTCCGTGGTCGCCCACATCGACCATGGCAAGTCGACCCTGTCAGACCGGCTGATCCAATTCACCGGCGGCCTGACCGCGCGTGAAATGTCGGCTCAAGTCCTTGATAATATGGACATCGAGAAGGAGCGCGGCATCACCATCAAGGCGCAGACCGTGCGCCTCAACTACCGCGCGAAGGACGGCCTCGACTACGTCCTCAACCTGATGGACACCCCCGGCCACGTCGACTTCGCCTATGAGGTCAGCCGCTCGCTGGCCGCCTGCGAGGGCAGCCTGCTGGTCGTCGACGCCTCGCAAGGGGTGGAAGCGCAGACCCTGGCCAACGTCTACCAGGCCATCGACAACAACCACGAGATCGTCCCCGTCCTCAACAAGATCGACCTGCCGGCCGCCGAACCCGAGCGCGTCAGGGAGCAGATCGAGGACGTCATCGGCATCGACGCCTCCGACGCCGTGCTCTGCTCCGCCAAGTCCGGCCTCGGCATCGAGGATGTTCTGGAAGCCATCGTCACCCGCCTGCCGGCCCCCAAGGGCGACCCCAACGCCCCGCTGAAGGCGCTGCTGGTCGACGCCTGGTACGACCCCTACCTCGGCGTCGTCGTCCTCGTCCGCGTCTTCGACGGCGTGCTCAAGGCCGGCCAGCGCGTCAAGATGATGCAGAACGGCTCGACCCACCTCATCGACCGCGTCGGCGTCTTCCTGCCCAAGAACACCCCGGTCGACCAGCTCGGCCCCGGCGAGGTCGGCTTCATCACCGCCCAGATCAAGGAGGTCGCCCACGCCGCCGTCGGCGACACCATCACCGACGAGAAGAAGCCCACCGCCGAACCGCTCAAGGGCTTCAAGGAAGTCCAGTCGGTGGTCTTCTGCGGCCTGTTCCCGGTCGACGCCGCCGATTTCGAGGACCTGCGCGCCGCCATCGGCCGCCTGCGCCTCAACGACGCCAGCTTCACCTATGAGATGGAATCCAGCGCCGCCCTCGGCTTCGGCTTCCGCTGCGGCTTCCTCGGCCTGCTCCACCTCGAGATCATCCAGGAGCGCCTCAGCCGCGAGTTCAACCTCGACCTGATCGCGACCGCCCCCAGCGTGGTCTACAAGATCGCCCTGCGCGACGGCTCCGAGATCGAGCTGCACAACCCGGCCGACCTGCCCGACGTGATGCAGATCATGGAAATCAGCGAGCCGTGGATCAAGGCGACCATCCTGACCCCCGACGAATACCTCGGCGGCGTCATCAAACTGTGCCAGGACCGCCGCGGCTCGCAGATCGAGCTCAGCTACGTCGGCTCCCGCGCCCTCGTCGTCTACGAACTGCCGCTCAACGAGGTCGTGTTCGACTTCTACGACCGCCTCAAATCGATCTCGAAAGGCTACGCCTCGTTCGACTACGAGCTCAGCGACTACAAGGTCGGCGACCTGGTGAAGATGAACATCCTCGTCAACAGCGAGCCCGTCGACGCCCTCTCCATGCTGGTCCACCGCGGCCGGGCCGAGATGCGCGGCCGCTCCATGGTCGAGAAGATGAAGGAGCTGATCCCGCCCCACCTGTTCGTCATCCCGATCCAGGCGGCCATCGGCGGCAAGATCATCGCCCGCGAGACCGTCCGCGCCCTGCGCAAGGACGTGACCTCGAAATGCTACGGCGGCGACGCCACGCGCAAGAAGAAGCTGCTCGAGAAGCAGAAGGCCGGCAAGAAGCGCATGCGCCAGTTCGGCAAGGTCGAGATCCCGCAGGAAGCCTTCATCGCCGCGCTCAAGATGGACGAGGAT
>NZ_JAVHLH010000303.1 GCF_031082345.1 Brevundimonas sp.
CCACGCCCGGCGCCGCCTGGGCCCTCGCCCGCTGGGGCGGGGACGAGGCTCCGATCGCCACGGAGGACGACGTCCGCGACCGGCTCGCCCCCCTGCCGGTCGAGGCCCTGCGCATCCAGGACCGCACCCTGGCCCAGGCCCGCCGCTTCGGCCTCAAGCGGATCGGCGACCTCTATCCCATGCCCCGGGCGGGCCTCGCCCGCCGCTTCCGCAAAGACGGCGGGGTCGATCTGGTCCAGCGGCTGGATCAGGCCCTCGGCCATGCCGGCGAGGCCCTGACCCCGCTGCGCCCGCCGCCGCGCTACCGGGCGTGGGAGACGTGGATGGAGCCGGTCAGCGATCTGGAGGGGGTCGAGGCGCGCCTGCCCGAACTGGCCGCCGACCTCGCCGGCCCGCTGGAGCGTGACGGACAGGGGGCCCGGGCCCTGACCCTGACCGGCTTCCGCTCGGACGGCCGGACCACCGCCCTGTCGATCCGCATGGGTCGGCCGGGGCGGGACGCGGGCGTCTGGATGCGGCTGTTCCGCGAGGCCGGGCTGGGCCGGCTCGAGCTGGGCTTCGGCCTCGACGCCCTGATGCTGACGGCCGACGTCGTCGAGCCGATGGCCGCCCGGCAGGCGGCGCTGGAGAGCGAGGCCGAGGTCAAACAGTCCGAGAGCCTCGCCGCCCTGATCGACCGGTTGACCGCGCGGCTGGGCGAGGACCGGGTGCTGACGCCGGAGGCCGAGGACAGCTGGATCCCCGAACGGGCCGAGGGCCTCCGTCCCGCCCTCGGCCGCCGCGTCGTCGCCGATCCGGGCGAGATGGGCCGCCGTCCGATCCTGCTGCTGGATCCGCCCGAGCCGATCCACGACCCGCTGTTCGACCTCCCCGACGGCGCCCCGGCCCGTTTCACCTGGCGCCGCGCCCCGCGCCGGGTGATCCGCGCCGAAGGTCCCGAACGTCTGGCCCCGGAATGGTGGCGCGCCGCCCGGGCCCGCACCCGCGACTACTACTGCCTCGAGGACGCCGAGGGGGGCCGCTACTGGGTCTTCCGCGAGGGCCTCTACGGCCGCGACTACACCGGCGACCCGGCCCGGGCGGGGCAGGAGCGGACCCCCAGCTGGTGGATGCACGGGGTGCTGGCGTGACCGGCTGGGACGGCGCCTACGCCGAGCTCGGGGCCATGAGCAATTTCAGCTTCCTCGAGGGGGCCTCCCACCCCGCCGAGCTGATGCTGCAGGCGAAGGCGCTTGGTTTGGCCGCCGTCGGCGTGGCCGACCGCAACACCCTCGCCGGCATCGTCCGGGCCCTGATGGGCGCCGAACAGGCCGACATCCGGCTGGTGATCGGCTCGCGCCTGACCTTCACCGACGGGACCGAGCTGATCGTCTTCCCCCGCGACCGCGCCGCCTACGGCCGCCTCTGCCGCCTCCTGTCGCTGGGCAAGAGCGAGGTCGTGCCGCAACCGGGCGCCGACCCCGCCGGCGAGCGGATCGACAAGGCCCAGACCCGCCTGACCTTCGACCAGGCGCTCACCCTCGGCGACGGCCTGATCGCCCTGGTCCCGGCCTCCGCCCGTCCCGACGCGGCCTTCGAGGCCAGGCTGACGGACTGGCGCCGCGCCTGGCCCGACACGGTGTACCTCGCCGCCTCGCCCCTGTGGCGCGGCGACGACCGCCGCCGCCTCAACCGGCTGGCGGCCATGGCCCGCCGCACCGGCGCGCCGATGATCGCCGCCAACGCCGTCCTCTACCACCACCCCGACCGCCGCCGGCTGCAGGATGTCCTGACCTGCATCCGCGAGGGGACCACCATCGACACGGCCGGCCGCCGCCTGCAGGCCAACGCCGAACGCTATCTGAAGCCCCCGGCCCAGATGGCCCGCATGTTCCGCGGCCACGAGGCGGCCCTGGCCCGGACCATGGAGGTGGCGCGGGCCTGCACCTTCAGCCTGAGGGAGCTCAGCTATCAGTACCCGGACGAACCGACGCCTGCGGGCTATTCCCCGCAAGGGTGGCTGGCCCGGCTGACGCTGAAAGGGGCCCGGTCGCGATGGCCGGGCGGGGTGCCGGCGTCGATCAGGGCCATCATCCTGAAAGAGCTCCGGCTGGTGCGGGAGCTGAAATACGCTCCCTATTTCCTGACCGTCCACGACATCGTCGCCTGGGCCCGCTCCCGGCCCGATCCGATCCTCTGTCAGGGCCGGGGATCCGCCGCGAACTCGGTGATCTGCTTCTGCCTGGGCATCACCAATGTCGACCCCGCCCGGCAAGACGTGCTGATCGAACGGTTCATCTCCTCGAACCGCTCAGAACCGCCCGACATCGACGTCGACTTCGAGCACGAGCGGCGCGAACAGGTCATGCAGCATGTCTACGAACGCTACGGCCGCGACCGGGCCGGGATCGTGGCCACCATCATCCACTACCGCCCGCGCTCGGCGATCCGCGACGTCGGCAAGGCCCTGGGCCTGACCGAGGACGTCACCGCCCGCATGGCCGACACCGTCTGGGGCTCCTGGGGCTCGGAGGTGAAGGACGACCATGTCGATCGCACCGGGCTGAGCCGCGACGACGCGCGGATGCAACTGGCGCTGGAGCTGACCGCCGAGTTGATCAAATTCCCGCGTCATCTGAGTCAGCACGTCGGCGGCTTCGTGCTCAGCCAGACGCCCTTGCTGGAGATCGTGCCGATCGGCAATGCGGCCATGGCCGACCGCACCTTCATCGAATGGGACAAGGACGACATCGACTTCCTCAAATTGATGAAGGTCGACGTGCTGGCGCTGGGCATGCTGACGGCGATGAAGCGCGCTTTCCGGATGATCGAAACGACCTACGGCCGCCCCCTGCCGGACACCGCCGCCGTCCCGGCCGAACGCCGCGGGGTCTATGACATGCTGTGCAAGGCGGATTCGCTGGGCGTCTTCCAGGTCGAGAGTCGGGCGCAGATGAGCATGCTGCCGCGCCTGCGACCGGTCGAGTTCTACGATCTGGTGGTCCAGGTGGCGATCGTCCGTCCCGGGCCGATCCAGGGCAAGATGGTGCACCCCTATCTGCAGCGGCGGATGGAGCGGCGAG
>NZ_JAVHLH010000304.1 GCF_031082345.1 Brevundimonas sp.
CACCGGCGCCGGCGGCCTGGTCTATCTGGCGCTGGCCTTCGCCACCCGCGCCGTCACCGTGGCCGAGGTGCGGGGCCTGATCCGGCGGGGACGCTAGGTCGGCCGCGCGAGTTCCGGTTGCTCTCGCCGGCCCGCTGGGGCATTTGCCGCTGATGTCCGACGCCCCGACTTCCTCCCCTGTTCCGATCGCCTATGACGGCCCGCGCCGCGTGCTCAGCGGCATCCAGGCCTCCGGCGCCCTGCATCTGGGCAACTATCTGGGAGCCCTGAAGCGGTTCACCCAGCTGCAGGACGGCGGCGCGCCCTGTTTCCTGTTCGTGGCCGACCTGCACGCCATCACCGTGTGGCAGGACCCGGCCCTGCTGACCGCCCAGACGCGCGAGATCGCGGCGGCCTATCTGGCCTCGGGGCTGGACCCGGCCAAGTCGGTGATCTTCCCGCAGTCGGCGGTGCGGGCCCATTCCGAACTGGCGTGGATCTTCAACTGCGTGGCGCGGCTCGGCTGGCTCGACCGGATGACCCAGTTCAAGGAGAAGTCCGGCAAGCACAAGGAACGCTCGTCGGTCGGCCTCTACACCTATCCGGTGCTGCAGGCGGCGGACATCCTGCTCTACAAGGCCACCGAGGTGCCGACCGGCGAGGACCAGAAGCAGCATCTGGAGCTGACCCGCGACATCGCCGCCAAATTCAACAACGACTTCAATGCGCCGGGCTTCTTCCCCCTGCCGGAGCCGCTGACCCAGGGGCCGGCGCCGCGGGTCATGAGCCTGCGCGACGGGGCGGCCAAGATGTCCAAGTCCGATCCGTCGGACCAATCGCGCATCAATCTGACCGACGACGCCGACGCCATCGTCGCCAAGATCCGCAAGGCCCGGACCGATCCCGAGCCGCTGCCGGAGACGGTCGAGGGGCTGGAGGACCGGGCCGAGGCGAAGAACCTGGTGACCATCTACGCGGCCCTCGCCGACATGACGCGGGAACAGGTGCTGGCCCAGTTCGGCGGTCAGGGCTTCGGCGCCTTCAAGCCGGCGCTGGCCGAGCTGGCCGTGGCCTCGATGGCCCCGGTCACCGCCGAGATGCGCCGGCTGATGGCCGATCCGGCCGAGATCGACCGGGTGTTGAAGGACGGCGCCGAGCGGGCCGCCGCCATCGCCGATCCGGTGGTCGACGAGGTCAAGCGGATCGTCGGCTTCTGGCGCGCCTGAACGCGGTTTCCGGACGCGGCGTCGGCAGCCCCTCTGGCGAATGGCGCCGCCGGCGTTAGAAGTCGGCCATGGTCTTGAATCACCCCCTCGATCGCCCCGTGTGGAGCGCCCTCACCAGCCGACAGGCGCATCTGGCGCTCGGCGATGCCCGAGCGTTGCGCTTCGATCCGGACTACGCCCTGTTCGCGGCGGCGGCCGATGCGTCGCCGGTGAGCACGGCGGCGCTGGGCGCGCTCAACACTTCTCCGAACGGTCTGGGTCTGGTCGAGGCCGGGGACATGCCCTTGCCGCCCGGCGCCGTGGTGCGGGCCAGCGCCGCCTGTGTGCAGATGGTCGCGGCCTCGTTGAACGGCGGCGGCAGGACCGTCGCCTTCGAACCGCTGGGCGAGGCCGACGCGGCGGAGATGCTGGCCCTGGCCACCCTGACTGTGCCCGGCCCGTTCTTCGAGAAGACCCACCGGCTGGGCGACTTCATCGGGGTGAAGGCCGACGGTCGGCTGGTGGCCATGGCCGGGGAGCGGATGAAGCCGGCCGGCTTCACCGAGGTGTCCGGCGTCTGCACCCATCCGGACCACCGCGGCCGCGGCTACGCCGGGGCGCTGATGCGGGTGGTCACGCAGCGCATCCTCGAGCGCGGCGAACAGGCCTTCCTGCACGCCTACGCCGCGAACACCGCGACCATCGCCCTGTACGAGACGCTGGGGTTCCGGGTGCGGACGCGGATTACCTATACGGTGCTCGACGGGCCGGCCTGACCCTGGCCGAAGGGTGCGGGATGGCAGGGTTCGCACTCAAAAAATCGCGACTCCAACTTATGGACGGGTGCGCGCTATGTCCCGGTCATGGGATCGCCGCGCCTGGACGGCGGCGGCGGGGTTCTGGAGCTGTCAAAGACCAGGCCCCGAGGGCATTTCCCCAGTATGCACGGGCCTGCGTCAGAAGCGGACGCAGGCGGTGATGGAGCGAGATTCCGGGTGACCGGGAGTGTCGCATTCGACCGGGAATGACCGGGATGACAGGGTCCGGGATGGCAGGGTTTTCGACGGGGCCAGCCGACCCTCATCCGGCGCTGCGCGCCACCTTCTCCCAATGGGAGAAGGAAGTTACCCGACCCGGTCCAGCCGCGCGATGAAGAAGCCGTCCAGGCCGCCATTTTCGGCCCACATCGAGGGCAGGATGCGCAGCCAGCCTTCGGGGGTCAGGGCCTCGTCGGGGGCGCCGAGGTCGGCGGGGACGGCGGGCGCCGTCCTGAAGGCCGGGTTGCGGCGCAGGAAGGCGATGATCTGGGTCTCGCCCTCCTCGCGCTCCAGCGAGCAGACGCAATAGACCAGACGGCCGCCCGGTTTGACCCGTTCGGCGGCGGCGTCGAGCAGGCGGTGCTGGACGTCGGCCAGTTTGGCCACGTCGGCGGGCTTGGTGGCGCGCAGGACTTCCGGATTGCGGCGGAAGGTGCCGGTGGCGGTGCAGGGCGCGTCGAGCAGGACGGCGTCGAAGACGCGCGGGTCGTCCCAGTCCTCGGCCGGGACGGCCACGACCTCGGCGGCCAGGCCGGTGCGGGCGAGGTTGGCGCGAAGCCGGTCCAGGCGCTTGTCCGACCGGTCGAGGGCGACGACCGCAGCGCCGGCGGCGCACAGCTGCAGCGTCTTGCCGCCCGGCGCGGCGCAGAAGTCGACCACGGTTTCTCCGGCCTTCGGGGCCAGCAGGCGGACCGGGACCGCGGCGGCGGCGTCCTGGACCCACCAGATCCCGTCCTCAAAGCCGGGCCAGCCGGCGATATCGCCGCGGCGGCCGGTGCGGATCGTGCCGCCGGGCAGGACCTCCCCGTCGACGGCGTC
>NZ_JAVHLH010000305.1 GCF_031082345.1 Brevundimonas sp.
TTCGTCATCCCGGGGCAAGCGGCGCAGCCGCGCGGACCCCGGGACCCAGCGGCGCGCGAGAGCGCGACCCTGTCGGTGCGCCGCCGTTCACGACAGCCTGCCTGAACAGGTCGCCTTCGGCGCCGCTGGGTCCCGGGGTCTCGCTGCGCTCGCTCCCGGGATGACGAAAGGAAGGAAGCGGCATAGCTTGCCGTCAACAACCGTGAGGGAGGCCCCACCCATGCTGACCCGCACCCTGCTCGTCGCTTCGGTCGTCGCCTGGGTCGCCGCCCTCGTCGGGCTCGTCTGGATGGTGGTCCTGGCGGAGTTCCGCCCCCGGTATCTGCCCGGGCTGCTGACCGAGATGGACATGGCGCTGCAGGCGTGCGCGGTGCTGTCGGTCGTCTCGGCCGCGGTCGGGATCCTCGGCCTGCGCGCCGGCGCCCGGCGCCGCGCCGTGATCGGCTTCGCCGCCGCCTTCGGCTGGGGCGCGGTGGGCGGCCTTCTCGGCGCGGTGAGCGCACGGAACGGGCTGATCTGCACCAACGACCCGGTCCCCTTCGCCGTCTACGCCCCCAACTACGCCGAGGCGTTCCTCGTCCTGCTGATCGGCCTCACCGGCGCGCTCCTCGGTCTCGCCCTGCTCGACCGTCGCGGTCCGCGCCGGATCTGACGGCCGCCGCCGCCACCTTCTCCCAACGGGAGAAGGGTCATGAGATCAATACATCCACCCGAACACGTCCGCGAAACTCGCGATCGCCCGGGCGATCGGCGGTTCGAACACCGTGCCGGGCGCCAGCAGAGCCGCCCCCTCCACCAGAACCGACACCCCGAGCCCCACCCACCAGGCCGGATGCACCCGGCAACGCACAGCCAGATCATGGATCATGCCGGCGACGATGAAGAGCTTGGTCGACGCCAGCGCGGCGAACATGGCCCAGTCGTTGAAGCCGAAGCCGGCGACCCACAGCCGCCAAGCCCCCGCCCCGATGACGGTCGCGGCGGCGCTGATCATCAGCCGCTTGTGCCACTCGGGCCGGCCGCGGTTCAGCAGGGCCGCGAGGTAGAAGCCGAGGAACAGCACCAGCCCGGCCGCGATCGGCACGCCGAACGACTTCCAGAACGCCGGACCCTCGCCCGCCAGCGCGCCCTGCACCTTGACCCCGACGACAAGGAACCCCGTGAAGGCCATGGCCGCGACCAGCAGCAGACTGCCGACGCCGAGGGCCCGGTGCACGGCGAAGGCGCGCCGGGCCAGCGTCGCCTGCACGGGCAGGACGGCGCACCACGCCAGATAGACGACGCCGTGGGCGTGGACCGCCCATGACACCGGGGCGTAGGTCCCCGCGGCCAGCGGCCCGAGATAGGTCAGGGCGAACCCGGCGAAGGCCGTCAGCGATATCGCCAGGGCAAGCCCCGGAAAGAACCAGCCGCCTCGTCCCTGCATCGCCCTGCCGCCCCATCCCACGGAGGTCCAGACTGGCGCATGCCGGCGCGGCTGTCACCTACCCCCGTTATCTCCCGGCGCAGTCGTCGTGGTCCGGCGGGCGGCTTGGCCGTCCCCTTCTCCCCTTGAGGGAGAAGGTGCCCCCGGAGGGGGCGGATGAGGGGTGACACACCCATGCCTCCGGTCAGCCGCTTGATCCCGTCACAGCGGGGATGAGGAAGCAGCCCCTCATCCGGCCTCCGGCCCACCTTCTCCCTCGAGGGGAGAAGGAAACCGGGGCGCGGCCGGTCTCTGCTCCGCACACCCCCATGACGCTGCGCTGACAATCCGCGGAATTGTCGCCCGGTTCAGCGGACGAAACCTCGCCTTTTCAATGCCGTTGCCGAAACTAAACCCTATCTTCCCGCCTGAGGAAAAACCCGGTCCATACTCTTCCCGCCTCCCCGCGAGGCCGGTCTTTGACAATCCCATCCCCGCCGCACCGCCCAGGCGCGACGCCGATCCCGATGCGACTCCCGCGACTCCTGCGACTCCTTTTTTCAGGGTCGCACCCCCGACCGAAGCGATCCCAGTGAACGGTCTTTCTCCCGACCGCCCGCCCCCTCTCGCCCGCTTGAAATCCGGTCTATCCTCCTCCCATGTGCGCCTCCTACGAAGCCCGGTTCTCGGTCACCCAGCTGGTCGAGGCCTTCGACCATCACGGGGCCCCGCTGCGCTTTCCGCGCGGCCTGCCCAATATCGAACCGGTCGAGGAGGTCCGCCCCACCGACCTCGCCCAGGCGGTTCGCGCCTTCGCCATGGAGGAGGGGGCCGACGGCGACGCCGCCTAACTGGTTTCCATGCGGTTCGGCCTTCGCGGCCCCGAACGGCCGGGCGGCAAGGGCAAGCCGCCGCCGGTGATCAATTTCCGCTCCGAGGGGCGCGCCTTCGGCAATGGCGAGCGCAGCGGCCGCGCCCTCGTGCCGACATCCGGCTTCTACGAATTCACCGGCGACAGATACCCCAAGACCCGCTGGATCCTGCGCGGCGTCGACCAGCCCTTCCTGGCCCTGGCGGCGCTGTGGCGGGCCGGGGCCGAGGGCGAGCCGGACGCCTTTTCCCTGCTGACGGCGGCGCCCGGACCGGACGTCGCGCCCTATCACGATCGCGGCGTCCTGCCCCTGCCGCCGGCGGCCTGGGCCGACTGGCTGTTCGACCGTCGGCCGGCCGAAGACCTGCTGACGCCCCCGCCGGCCGGAACCCTCGTCGCCGGAGCCGCGCCGCGCGGCGGCTGAGACCGGCTATTCGGCCGGGCGGAACATCAGGGCCGAGACCTTGCCCTCGGGGTTGACGCCGATCATCCACTGGGTCGCCGCATTGGCGAAGATGATGTCGAACAGGTCGATGCCGTTACGGCTGCCGGTGAAATCGACCGAGACCAGGGCTCCGAGGCCCTGGATCATCGGCGTCACCACCGCCTCCTGCTCGCGCACGGCGGCGGCGAGGTCGTCGGTCATGCGGCTGTAGTCCAGTTCGCCGGCCTGGATCTCGGCGATGATGGTGCGCAGCGTCTCTTCCGAGGCGGCGTTGGCG
>NZ_JAVHLH010000306.1 GCF_031082345.1 Brevundimonas sp.
CGGCGTCGCCGGCGGGCGGCGTGCGCAGGCGCGGCCGGCGCTCGCGCATCCAGGCCTGCAGCACCGCCGACCGCTCGGCCTCGATGCGATTGAGCAAGGGCGAGGACTCGACCAGGGCCCAAGCCATTAGGCGCAGGGTCAGGGGGCTGGCCCGCAGGGCGCCGAGCCAGGCCGACAGGCTCTCGCGGGCGAAGGCGCGCAGGGACTCGGTCCCCGAGGCGGGGACGGCGTCCAGCGACCGGACCAGGGCGGCGTGGGCGCGGGCGGCGATGCGGGCGACGACCCCGTCGGCGCCGTCGAAATAGCGATAGACCAGCTTGCGGTCGCAGCCGGCCTCGGCGGCCAGGGTCTGGACGTTGAGGCCGGGGAAGCCGTCGCGCAGCAGGATACGCTCGCCGGCCTCGACGATGAGGGCTTCCGTGGCGGAGCGGTCGCGCAGTCGGGCGGGGGCAGGCGATTCGGCCATGGAGACAGCATCACGCCGGGAGGGAGCCGCGGCAAGAGGCGGGCTCGGTCACCGCCCCGACCGCCTCCATCCGTCATCCTCTGACTCGATCCGAGGATCAGAGGTGAGGCCCGGACTGTGTGACAGGGACGGCCCCGCGACGGCGCGCGCGTCCACACACCGAGCACCACCGGACGGTCTGATCCTCGGGTCAAGCCCGAGGATGACGATAGAAGAGAGAAGGTGCGGCCCGGCCTGCGTCGGGGGGGCGTGGCAAAGACCGGGCCGCGGGTGGACTAGTCGAGCGCGCATCGCCGCTTGGTCCGCTCGATAAACAGCAGTCGGCGAAATCGGTTCCGGAGCGGACGAGGCGCAAGGCGGAAATAGTTCTCCCGCCATCCCGCAAAGTGTCGGCGTCCGGACAGTTGGCGCAAGGAATCAAGGCGTTAGCCTATCGTCAGCGAATTGCTGCACAGAAGGTTCTGATCCTTCGAACGATGAGAGCCCCATGGCCGAGCTTCAGCGCCTGATCTATCGCAGCGTCGCCACCGGCACGACGGCCTCTCTCCTGAACGTGGCGACCATCCTGGCGGAGTCGCAACGCAACAACGACCGGGACGGGTTGACGGGCGCGCTGGCGGCGCACGGCGACCACTACATCCAGGTCATCGAGGGGCGGCCCTCGACCCTCGACAGCCTGCTGCGGCGGCTGGAGCGGGACAACCGGCACAAGGGCCTGGAGGTGATCGACCGGCGCGACATCGACCGACGCCGGTTCGACGGCTGGGCCATGGCCCACGCCCGCTTCGGTCCGGGAGACGCCTCGACGCTGGAGCGCATCGTGAGCCAGCCGGGCGCGCCCGCCGGCGAACTGGTCGACCTGCTGGAAACCGCGATCGAGAGAGGATCGACGTCCCCGTCTCCCTGACGGTGACGGAACCTGTGCTCGCGTCGGTTGTTTGGGGTCCGGTCGATTAGTCGTCCGGTATCGGTGAGGCGTGCGTGCTTGAGCGGCTTGTATATGTGAGTACGGCTGCGCGCCGGCAGGATCTGGCGGGGCAGGCGGCGGCGATCGCCGAAGAGGCCCGGACCCGCAATCTGGAAAAGGGGATCGGCGGAGCACTCGTCGCTCACGACGGCCATTTCGTCCAGGCGCTGGAAGGCGAACGCCCCGGGCTGGACCAGTTGCTGAAGCGGCTCGAGGACGATCCCCGGCATTACGACCTGGTGCTGGTGGACCGTTGGCGGGTCGAGGAGCGGCTGTTCGCCGGATGGGCCATGGCGGGGGTGGCGATGGACGCCGCGACCCGGGCCGGTCTCGACGCGCTGATCGCCGACCGCACCCTCGACCCGAGGCCGTTGGTCGAGACGTTGCGCGGCCGCGCCGTGCCGATGTCCGGGACGGCGACCTATTCGGCCGCCGCGGAATAGGGACGCACGGGATGACACGGCGCATCGCGACCAACCCCGGTCGCATTCACCGGTGGATCGGCTAGAACACGGGCGACAGGAGCCCGTTCATGCATCTCGCCCGCTTTCCCCGCGTCCGCCTCGCCCATCTGCCCACGCCGCTGGAGCCGCTGCCGCGGCTGTCGGAAGAGCTGGGCGTCGATCTTTGGATCAAGCGCGACGACTGCACCGGCCTGGCCGGCGGCGGCAACAAGACCCGCAAGCTGGAATTCCTGCTCGGCGAGGCCTTCGAACAGGAGGCCGACACCCTGGTGACCCAGGGGGCGGTGCAGTCGAACCATGTGCGCCAGACGGCGGCGGCGGCGGCGGCGCACGGGCTGGCCTGCGAAGTCATTCTGGAAGAGCGGACCGGGTCGAAGGCGCACGACTATGTGGCCAACGGCAATGTGCTGATGGACCGGCTGTTCGGGGCGGGGATCCGCACCGTGCCGGGCGGCAGCGACATGCCGGCGGAGCTGGAGAAGACGGCGGACGCGGTGCGGGCGCGCGGCGGTCGGCCCTATGTGATCCCGGGCGGGGGGTCGAACCCGGTCGGGGCGCTGGGCTATGTCGACTGCGCCCGCGAGATCGTGGTCCAGGCCGACGAACTGGACCTGCCGATCGACCGGATCGTCACCGCGACGGGCAGCGCCGGGACCCACGCCGGGCTGGTGGCCGGGCTGGCGGTGATGGGGGCCGACATCCCCGTGCTGGGTATCGGGGTGCGGGCGCCGAAGGCCAAGCAGGAAGAGAACGTGCTGAAGCTGGCGCGGCAGACGGCGGCCCTGCTGGGGCGCCCCTCGGCCGTGACCGACGAGATGGTGGTCGCCGACTGCGACTATGTCGGCGAGGGCTACGGGCTGGTCGACGAGGGCGTGATCGCGGCGCTGAAGCTGGCGGCGCGGACGGACGGCATCGTGCTGGACCCGGTCTACAGCGCCAAGGCCATGAAGGGGCTGATCGCCCTGGCGCGGAAGGGGGCGTTCAAGGGCGAGACGGTGGTGTTCCTGCACACCGGCGGGGCGCAGGGGCTGTTCGGCTATGAGAGCGTGGTGGGGGCGGGGCTGTAGGGAGCCTCCGCGCCTACTCCCGCC
>NZ_JAVHLH010000307.1 GCF_031082345.1 Brevundimonas sp.
CACGCTGGCCGCCTATTTCGACGGCGACCGCGAGGCGCTGACCCGGGCGCCGTGGTCGCTGGACGGAGCGGTCGCCGGCGACGGCTTTCACGCCCGGGTGTGGCGGGCCCTGGCGGAGGTGCCGGCGGGGATCACCATCAGCTACGGCGAGATGGCCAGGCGCGCGGGCGAGCCGGGGGCGGCGCAGGCGGCGGGCGTGGCGCTGAACCGCAATCCGATCCCGCTGGTTCTGGCCTGTCACCGGGTGGTGGGGGCGGCCAATTCGTCAGGGAACTGGGCCCTGGTCGGGTTCGGCGGCGGGCTGGAACGCAAGGGCTGGCTGCTGCGCCACGAGGGCGCGCTGTTGCTTTAGGGGCCTCCGGGAGGTCCATCACAACGGACACAACGAGGTTCACAACGAACACGACGGGACCGGGGATGCAGCGCGATCGGCGCCTTGTTGGTGAGTCCGGATTGCGGCTTCGCCGCGTTTGATCGGATCGACGGCGAGATCAGCTGCGTCAGCCTCACAGACCCCGTTGTGCTCGTCGTGTCTCGTCGTGTCCGCTGTGATGAACAGCACTCGCCGGAGCTAGCCGAACAGGCCCATGAGCTCGCGGCCGGCGAGGACGCAGAACAACAGTCCCCCCGCCGCCAGCATGCCGTTCGACAGCCAGCCGCTGCGCCACTCGGCCGGGGTGCGCGAGGAGTTGAGCAGCCAGATCAGGGTCAGGGCGAGGAAGGGCATGAACAGGGCCCCGAGCGCGCCATAGGCGACGATCAGGCCGAACGGGCGGTCCATGAAGAGCAGGGCCATGGGCGGGAAGGTCAGCCACAACAGATAGGCGCGGAAGGCCGGGCTGCCCTCGCCCTTGGCCGAGGCGTCGTCGGCGCGGCCGCGCATATGGGCCCAGAAGTCCGCGAACATCAGGCTGACGCCGTGCCAGACGCCGATCAGGGACGAGAAGCTCGCGGCGAAGAAGCCGACCAGGAACATCACCCCGACCACGTCGCCGAAGCGTTCGCGCAGCACGGCGTCGAGGTCGAGCAGGCCGCGGTCGCCGCGCGCCAGGGCGATGTTCGAGGCGTACAGCAGCTCGGCGCCGACGATCAGCATGGCCACGACGAAGACCCCGGTGACGGCGTAGCCGACCCCGTTGTCGAGCTTCATGACCCGCATCCAGGCGGGGCCGCGCCAACCCTTCTCGCCGATCCAGTAGCCATAGGCGGCCAGGGTGATGGTGCCGCCGACCCCGCCGATCAGGCCGAGGGTGTAGAAGGCCGACCCCGCCGGCAGGGTGGGGATCAGGCCGCGGGCCATGGCCGGCAGGTCGGGGGCGACGATCACGGCGAGGCCGACCACGGTGACGAACATCACCGCCACCAGGCCGGTCATCAGCTTTTCGAACACCGGATAGCGGTTGAACCAGACCAGGACGAGGCCGACCACGCCGCAGATCATGGCCCAGGTCTTGAGGTCGAGGGCCATGGCCGTGCCGTCCAGCAACGCCGCCAGCGGCAGGGCCGAGGCGGTCATGGCCGTGGCCCCGTAGACGAAGCCCCAGAGCACCACATAGACGCCGAAATAGACGCTGGCCCAGTTGAGCCGGCCGCCGAACCAGCCGGGCCCCAAGCTGGACCAGCCGTCGAAGATGGTGCGGCCGGAGGCGAGGGCCCAGCGGCCCACCGCCTCGGCCAGGGAGATCTTCAGCAGGGTCCCGGCCACCGCCGCCCACAGCAGGGCGTAGCCGAACATGGAGCCTGCGATCAGGGTGGCGACCAGGTCCCCGGCGCCGACCCCGGTCGCCGCCGCGACGATGCCCGGGCCGATCAGGCGCCAGCGGCTGCCGGGCGCGGGGGTGGTGTCGGTCGCGGTGTCAGTCATGCGGCGGAAGCTCCTTCGCCGGGGAGCTTAGCGGCAACGGGGGCGGATTGTCCCGGAAGACGATCCGCCCCTGAAGGGTCTAGCGGCGCAGCTGAACCCGGGCCTCGAGGTCGGCCCAGCGGCGGGTCAGGTCGCGCAGCTCCTCGCGCAGGCGGGCGGCTTCGGTGCGGCTGAACTCGCCGCTGCGCTCGCCGGCGGTGATGCGGGCCTCGATCTCCGCGGCGCGGGAATCGTAGCCGTAGCCGCCGTCGTAAGCGACGTCGCCGACGCGGCGATCCAGATCGGCGAGCCGAATCCTCAGGTCCTCCTGTTCGCGGGCGCTGAGGCCATCGCGGCGGTAGTCGGACTCAAGCCGGGCAAGGGCGTCGAAGTCGGCGCGCAGGCGGGTTCCTTCGGTCCGGCTCAGGCGGCGATCGCGCACGGCCAGGTCGACGCGGGCGTAGAAGGCCGCGCGCTGGTCGAGCAGCGGACGCCAGTCGCCATAGCCCATGTCGTCGTCGCGGCGCTCGTCGCCGACACGCTGCGACAGGGCGCGATAGCGCTCGCGCAGGTCCTGGCGCTCGTTCGTGGTCATGCGGCCGTCGGCGGCGTAGCGGGTTTCCAGCTGCACCAGCGCCTCATATTCGGCCCGCAGGCGATTGGCCTCGGTCCAGCTGATCGAGCCGTCGCGGACGCCGGCGTCGATGCGGGCGTCGAGATCGGCGCGGCGCTCATAGAGAGGGCGGCGGCCGCGGCCCCAGTCGTCATCGAGCGCCCGGTCGTCCTGGCCGGCGACCTGTCCGCCGAACAGGGCGCCGAGGATGGCGCCGAACACGCCGCCGGGCTGGTCCTGCACCGAGGTCTGGCCATAGCCCTGATCGGAGCCGTAGGAATTGTCGGGATACAGCGGGCCGACGGTGGCGGTGGCGCCGCTGCAGCTCAGCACCCCGTCCCGGTTGGTGATGGCGCTGCGGCAGTCGACGCTGCGGATCGAACTCCAGCGGAAGCCGCCCTGCGTCTGGCACTCGGCCGAGATGTAGCCGTTGGCCAGTTGCTCGACATTGCGGCACGACGAGGGGACGCCGGTCTGGCCGGACGGGT
>NZ_JAVHLH010000308.1 GCF_031082345.1 Brevundimonas sp.
CGATCTGGTCCGTCGAATGGCCCGTCAGGTCCTTGGCGATCTCGCCGACCACGCGCGCCGCCGTCTCCTTGTGCCAGCCCTTGCGCAGCTGCCCCAGGGTCTTGGGCGCGGCGATGACCAGCAGGTGATCGACCTTGTTGGTCAGCACCCATTTGTTCAGCACCTCGGTCACGCCCAGGGCGAATCCGTCTTCGGCCTGGGTGTCGTTGTCGGGGTTGGCCTCGCTGGAGATGCGGCCGGCCGCGCCCGAGGCGCGCTCCTCGATGGCCGGCGTCGGCTTCGCGGTCAGGGAAATCTCCTGCTGCCCCGTATGTTCGAACAGCGCCAGCTTCTCGCCGTCGACGACAGCCACGAGCGTGCCTTTGGTCAGTTTCATCCGGACTCTCCGATTGTGGGGGACCCGGAGAACGTTCCGCGGGCGCGCCGGTTGCGCCCGCGGTTCGCCTTCGGCCGGAGGCGACGGATGGTATCGCCCGGGGTCTCTTCCCTCAGGGCCCGCCGCGCCTCCGTCGCCCGATCCGCCTTCGCCCATGCGGCCGGGCCCGCCGCCGGCTCGCCTGCCAGCCAGCGCTCGAAGACGCCGAGCAGCAGGGCCAGGTCGATGAGATACCCCAGGCCGATGTGGGCCGAGGCCATCGCAAGGTGGGAGAAGGTGGGATCCAGCAGCCTGAGAACATACCCCATGACCATCAGCCCGATCGCCGCGGTGACGACGAAGGGCCACCAACGGTCCAACCGGAAGCACAGCCAGCCGAAGACCAGCAGACGGACGCTGTCCAGAGCCATGGCGACCGGGTAGTGGCCGCCGACCTCCCATTGGTAGGTCAGGAACGCCAGCAGGCAGCTGAAGAGCAGTACGCCCGCGCCGAAGCGCTCCAGGCGTCCGCCCCAGACCCAGGCCACGGCGTAGGCCAGGAAGCCGAATGCGATTCCGCAGGTCTGCCAGGGCGTCATGTGATCCAGGTCTCCATCACCCCGATCCGGCGCCTTCGCCAGCCGCAAAATCCCCGCCAGATCGACCACCTCCGCCCGCGCGACCGGCGCGATCCCCGCCGCCTCGCACAGGTCGGCGCCGCCCAGGGCCTTCAGACCGGACGGCGGCGCCATGCGTCGCTCGCCGGACCGCTTTCGCCCATGCGGCCGGGCCCGCCGCCGGTTCTCCCGCCAGCCAGCGCTCCCAGACGCTGAGCAGGAGGGTCAGGTCGATGATAAAGCCCAGGCCGATGTTGGCGGAAGCCACCGCGAGCTGCGTGACGGCCGGATCCAGCAGCTGGGCGGCATACAGCAAGACCATCAGCGTGAGCGCCGCGGTGATGACGAGGGGCCACCACCGGTCGACCCGGAAACTCAGCCAGCCGAAGATCAGCAGACGGAGGCAGTCTTCCACTATGGCGGTCAGGTAGATGCCGCCGGTTTCCCAACGGAAGGTGATGGTCGAGATCATGCAGAAGAGAAGCAGGACGACTGCGCCCAGCCGTTCCGTGCGTCCGCCCCATGTCCAGGCGACGGCATAGGCCAGCATGCCGAATGCGATTCCGCCGGTCTGCCAGGGCGTCATGGGTTCCAGGTCTCCATCAGCCGCCCCGATCCAGCGCCTTCGCCAGCCGCAAGAACCCCGCCAGATCGACCACCTCGGCCCGTGCGTCCGGCTCGATGCCCGCCGCCTCGCACAGCGCTGTCCCGCCCAGCGTCTTCAGGCTCGACCGCAGCATCTTGCGCCTCTGCCCGAACGCCGCCGCCGTGACCCGCTCCAGCCGTTTCAGCGTCTCCGCGTCCGGCCGGTCCGCTTTCGGGACCAGATGCACCACCGCGCTCGCCACCTTGGGTGGGGGGGTGAAGGCGGCGGCCGGCAGGTGCATGACCAGTCGGGCCTCGCACACCGCCTGACTGATCACCGCCAGCCGGCCGTAGGCGTCGTCCCCCGGGGCGGCGACGATGCGCTCGGCGACCTCCTTCTGGAACATCAGGGTCAGGGCGTGCGGCGTCCACGGCCCGGTCAGCCATTTGATCAGCAGGGCCGTGCCCACATTGTAGGGCAGGTTCGACACCACATGCGCCGGACCCTCGACGAGCTCGGCCTCCCGGACCTTCAGCGCATCCCCCTCGACCACGACCAGCCGCCCGGAACCGTCGTCCAGCTCGGCCAGCAGCGGCAGGAACCGCGGATCCTTCTCGACCAGCACCACCCGTCCGGCGTCGCTCTCCAGCAGCGCCCGCGTCAGCCCGCCCGGGCCCGGCCCGACCTCGATGACCGCCCGCCCCTCGAACGGCCCCGCCAGCCGCACGATCTTGCGCGTCACATTGAGGTCCAGCAGGAAATGCTGCCCGAAGCTCTTCTTCGCCAACAGCCCGTGGGCATCGAGCGTTTCGCGCAGGGAGGGGAGGTCGGTCACAGGCGAATCCGCTTCAGCATCCCTTCTCCCCTTGGGGGAGAAGGTGGCCCGGTAGGGCCGGATGAGGGGTAGGCCAGCCACCGCCCCGGCGCCAACCGTTTTCCGTTCAGCGCCCCCGCACCGCCGCTGCATGCCGCCGGATCGCCTCGAGCACGATGGCGGGATTGGTCAGAAACGCCTCATTGTCGAATCGAAGCACCGTGAACCCGGCGGCCGCGAGGCGGGCGTCGCGATCGGAGTCGCGGTGTTCGCGCAGCCGGTGCACGCCGCCGTCCAACTCGATCGCCAGCCGCATCTCGAGACAGACGAAATCCAGGATCGCGCCGGCCACCGGGGCCTGCCTGCGGAATTTGAGGCCTTCGAATCCCCGGCCGCGCAACTGGGTCCAGAGTTTCGCCTCCGCGCCGGTCATGTCCGCGCGGAGACGTCTGGCTTGCCGGGTTCTCGGCGAGGTCTGGAACATCGAACGCCTCCCGTCTGAACCATGACGACGGGGCGGAGGAATGGCTATCAAGAACTATCTAAAGTTGAAACCCTTCTCCCCTTG
>NZ_JAVHLH010000309.1 GCF_031082345.1 Brevundimonas sp.
CCTCGCTGTAGTCGATGGACATGACCGCCTCCCCCGCAGGCTGACTGGCTTCAGCATAGCATAACCGCGCCGCCCGCCGGCGCGGCGCTGGCGGGCCTCATGACCCTGGCCGGAACGGACCTCCTTATCGAATTGGCCCGGGAGTCGGCCTGGGTCGTCGCCGTCCGGCGTCAGGCCGTCGACGCGGCCCGTCGCGCTCACGAAGCGGGCGCGCTGTCCGGCTTCGGCAGTTCCGTCTGGCCCGGCGGGGATCCTCGGGCCGCGGGCCTGCTGGCGGTCGCCGACCTGCCCCAAGACATCGCCCGGGCCCTGGGCGAAGGCCAGGCGCTGACCGGCCGCGCCCCGACCTTCGGCCTGGCGCTGGTCGCCGTGGCCCGCCGTCTGGAGTTGCCGCGCGACGCCGCCGCGGACCTGCTGATGATCGGCCGGCTTGCGGGTCTGCTGGCCCATGCGCTCGACCAGACCACGAACGGCTCGCCTATCCGGGCGCGCCTGCGCTATGTGGGTCCCGAACCGGGCGCGAACTGATCCGCCTGACCTGTATCGGGGAAGCGGATGGCGGACTGGCTGGCGGCGATAATTCTCGGCCTCGTCGAGGGACTGACCGAGTTCATTCCGGTCTCCTCCACCGGTCATATGCTCCTGCTGGGCCATTTCCTCGGCTTCGAGAGCACCGGCAAGACCTTCGAGATCGTCATCCAGCTGGGCGCCCTGCTGGCGATCGTCAGCGTGTATTTCAAACGCCTGTGGCAGCTGGCGACCCGCTGGCCCTTCGACCCGGAGGCGCGGCGCTTCCTGATCGGCCTGATGGTCGCCTTCGCGCCGGCGGTGGTGATCGGCTTCCTCGCCTACGACTTCATCAAGACCATCCTGTTCGAGACGCCGCTGGTGATCTGCATCGCCCTGATCGTCGGCGGCGTGCTGCTGCTGTGGCTCGACCGGATGAAGAAGGTCCCGACCTTCCTCGAGGCCGACCGCTACCCGCTGCGGGTCTATTTCCTGATCGGCCTGTTCCAGTGCCTGGCCATGATCCCCGGCGTGTCCCGCTCCGGCGCCACCATCGCCGGCGGCCTGCTGCTGGGCACGGATAAGCGTTCGGCGGCCGAGTTCAGCTTCTTCCTCGCCCTGCCGACCATGGGCAGCGCCGTGGCCTACGACCTGTTCAAGAGCTGGGACCGGCTCGACTTCAGCGACGCCGGCCTGATCGCGCTCGGCTTCGTGGTCGCCTTCCTGACCGCCCTGGCGGTGGTCCGTTTCCTGCTCGACTTCGTCAGCCGCCACGGCTTCGCGCCGTTCGCCTGGTGGCGCATCGCCGTCGGCCTCGCGGGGATCGCGGGCCTGGCCGCGACGGGCGGCTTCTAGGCGCCCCTGCGCCGGCCAGGGCGGGTGCATCACAACGGGCACAACGGAAGCCACAACGGACACAATGGGTCCTGAGCGGATGACGGAGCAGGCCCCGCCTGCGAAGCCGTGAGCAACTCTTGATCGACGCCGGGCGTCGATCGGAACAGCGCGGCGAAAGCCGCAATTCCATGACGGGCAAAGGAAACGCGCGCCCGGCCACATCCCCGGTCCCGTCGTGACCGTCGTGACCTCGTTGTGCTCGCCGTGATGAACCTGCTGGCCGCAGCATACGGCCGGAAAGAGCCCCGTCAGGCCGTCGCCGGCCGCTCCGAGAACTGTCCGCCCCGGCGGTAGCGCCACAGATAGGACGGCGCGATCGCCTCGACGCCCGTGGGCGCGACGCCCAGATCGGCCAGGCCCTCGGCCCCCTCGGCGACGACATTGTCGCTTTCCAGGCTGACCACCTGGTCGCGGGTCAGGACCGGCGCGAGGCCGACGAGGGCCGTCAGCTGCGCCAGCGACCCGATGGCGCGGGCGGCGAGGAAGGGCAGGGGGATCAGGCCGTTGCTGCGGCGCGTCTCGCGCAGGACCAGTTTCAGCACCTCCTCGAAGGTCATCACCTCCGGCCCGCCCAGTTCGAAGGTGCGGCCGGCCGCGTCGGACCGCTCCACCGCCCGGACGATGGCCTCGCCCACGTCGCCGACATAGACCGGCTGGAAGCGGGTCTTCCCGCCGCCGATCAGGGGCAGGAACGGGCTCATCGACGCCATCGAGGCGAAGCGGTTGAGGAAGTCGTCGCCGGCCCCGAAAATGATCGACGGCCGGACGATCACCGCATCCGGCTTGGCCTCGCGCACCGCCATCTCGCCCGCGGCCTTGGTGCAGGCGTAGGCCGAGGCGCTCTCGGGATTGGCCCCGATGGCCGACACATGCACCAGACGGCCGACCCTGGCGGCGGCGCAGCCCTCGGCGATCGTGCGGGCCGCGTCGACGTGCATGGCTTCGAAGCTCCGCGATCCGGCCTCGTACAGCACCCCGATCAGATTGACCGCGGCGTCCGCGCCCTGCAGCGCCGCCTCGACCTGGGCCGGATCGGCCGCGTCGCAGCGCACGGCCTGGATCTGGCCGACATGGCCCGAGGTCTGCAGCCGGTACGCCCGGTCGGGGCGACGGACGGCCACGCGGATGCGCCAGCCGCGGCGGGCGAGATCCTGGACCACCTGGCTGCCGACGAAACCCGTGCCGCCAAAGACGGTGATCAGGCCGGGCGCAGCTTCGCTCATGACAGACTCCAAAGTCGGGCGGCCGGCGCGAACCGGCCTCGGCGCGGGGATTAGACGATGGCCCGGACGGCTGCAACGCAAACAGGACAAAAGCCTGTTGACCCGCCCATGGGGCTGCCTTAAGGGTCCGCGCCTTCCGGACGGAAACGCGTGCGAACGCGCCGATGTCTGGGCCCAGATGGCGGAATTGGTAGACGCGCTGGCTTCAGGTGCCAGTGATCGAAAGGTCGTGGAGGTTCGAGTCCTCTTCTGGGCACCATTATTTTGAAACGGCGTCGCATCCCTGATGCGGCGCCGTTTCT
>NZ_JAVHLH010000030.1 GCF_031082345.1 Brevundimonas sp.
CGGTCGCGGCAGCCCGCGTGGGCCCCGCAAGCCCTAGGACGCGAGGCGAGAATGACCGAGACGACCACCCCCCAACGCCTGTCGGGCCGGTGCCTGTGCGGCGCCGTCGCCTTCACGGCGGTTCCGAAGCACGGCATGCACGCCTGCCATTGCGAGAGCTGCCGCCGTTGGACGGGCGGCGTCTATCTGGGCGTCGATTGTGGCGACAGCGTCGAGGTGGCCACCCCCGGGGCGGTGGCGACCTATGAGTCGTCGGACTGGGCCAGCCGCAGCTTCTGCCGCACCTGCGGTTCGACGCTGTTCTGGACCCTGAAGGCGGGCGGCATGACCGCCGTCTCGTTGCAGGCGTTCGACGATCCTTCGGTCTTTGCGTTCGACAGCGAGATCTTCATCGACTCCAAGCCCGGCAACTACGATTTCGCCGGCGACCGCGTGCGGATGACCGGCGCGGAGGTCTTGGCCCAGTTCGCGGGCGGCGACTGAATGCGGATCGTCGCCGGCAGCCTCAAGGGGCGCAGCATCGTCGCGCCGGACGGGCAGGGCACGCGTCCGACCTCGGACCGCGCCCGTCAGGCGGTGTTCAACGTACTGGAGCATGCGGCCTGGGCCGAACCGCTGGACGGGCTTCGGGTCATCGACCTGTACGCCGGCTCGGGGGCGCTGGGCTTCGAGGCCATTAGCCGGGGGGCGGCCTTCGCCCTGTTCGTGGAGACCGACGACGAGGCCCGTGGGGCCATCCGCGAGAACGCCGACGCCTATGGGGTGATGGGCCGCACGCGCGTGCACCGGCGCAGCGCCGTGGATCTGGGCGTGCGGCCAGGGTCGGACGGCGAGGCCTTCGACCTGGCCTTCCTCGATCCGCCCTACCGCAAGGGGCTGGGCGAGCAGACGCTGGCCCGGTTGCTGGAAGGGAACTGGCTGAAGCCGGGCGCGGTGGTGGTGTTCGAGCGCGGATCGGACGAGCCCGAGATCGACACGCCGGGCTACGAACGGCTGGACGCGCGCCACTACGGCGCCGCGCGCGTCCTGTTTCTCAGGGCGTAGTCGCGTCCGCAGGATAGGTTGTCGGGGCCATGTCCCGGATGAAGAAGACGCCGTCGACGGCGCGGTCCCACCAGGCGGGCATGGGCTGGAACCCGAGCATCCATGATGCGCGGCGCTCGCCGGACGGCGCCAGGGGGCTGAAGGCGTAGGCGTGACCCGTCGCCGCCAGTTCGGCCTCGATGCTGCCCTCGGCCGGGGTTCCGACGTCGGTGGCGTCGCGGCGCACCCAGCTGCCGATCCGGCCGCCACCGCCGGTGAAGGCCAGGACATAGAGGTCATCGCCGAAGACCTCGGCGGCGTGGAGGCCCATCGGGACCATGCCCCGGGCGCCGTCGACGGCCGGGTCGATGACGGTCCGGTCCTTCAGGGCGTGGGAGGTCGCGGCCCAGACAATGATCTTGCGGCCGGGCCAGCCGACGTCGGCCAGCCAGCGGAGGTTGGAGGCCATCTGTTCGTCGCGCAGATTGAAGACGGCCGGGTTGTTCTCGCCGATCCGTTTGAAGAAGACGATGAAGGTCCCGACGCTCTGCAACGTCTGGGACCAGTGTGCGGCCTCGGCCGGATCGGGCAGGGCCGAGACGGCGGCGCGGGCGGCGGCCATGTCGGTCTCGAACAGGGTGAGGTCGATGCGGGCGAAGGCCTCGCGGTCGCGGGCTTGCTGGATGTCCAGCACGGCGGCGATCCTCTCCATCGGCTCCGCGGCCGAGGGCAGGCGCGTAGCCAGCTCCCTCACCTGACCCGGCAGGTTGCGGCTGGCCGGCATCACCTCCTGCATGTCCACGCCGGCCAGGATCAGCGGATCGCCCGAGGCGGCGGCGCGGTCGAGATAGCTGGACAGGGGCGCGAATTGATCGCTGCGGCTCCAGACCGGCAGGATGGCGTCCGGCAGGACCGCGCCCGGGGTCTCGCCCGCGGCGATGCGCTGTCGGGCGGCGTCCAGGCCGACCATGCCGCCCTCGAAGGCCAGGACGTCGAAGCCGAGACGTTCGTGGAGATATCGGACCACGCGGGCCTTCGCGATGAAGGTCGAACCGTCGCCGTGAGTCTGTTCGCCCAAGATGACGATGCGGGCGTCGCCGATGTCTCGACCCAGGGCTTCAAGATCGGACAGGTCGTCCGCTGTCGGATCGATCGTGCGGACAGGGACGGGCGCGAGCGTCTGGGCGAGCGCCGGGCCGGCGGTCAGCGTCAGGGCGGCGGAGAGAAAGAGGGCGCGGCGGAACATGGCGGGTCTCCAGATCGAGGTCTCGGTCGTTTAGGTGAGACTTAAACGTTCTGGGAGTTAAATTTATGTAAGAGTTAAATTGCGCCTTCGCCCGGCGCCGCGCGATTTGCCGGGAGCGGTCATCGCCGTCCGAACAGCTTTTCGAGGTCGGCCAGCTTGAGCTCGACATAGGTCGGGCGGCCGTGGTTGCACTGGCCGGAGTGGGGAGTGGCCTCCATCTGGCGGAGCAGGGCGTTCATCTCGGGGGCGGAGAGGACGCGGCCGGCGCGGACGCTGCCGTGGCAGGCCATGGTGCCGCAGACCTCGCCGAGCCGTTCGCTGAGGGCCAGGGCCGCGCCGTGTTCGGCGAGGTCGTCGGCGATGTCGCGGATCAGGCCCTGCACATCGGTGTCGCCCAGCAGGGCGGGGGTCTCGCGCACCAGCACCGCCCCGGCGCCGAACGGTTCGACGATCAGGCCGAGCTGGGCCAGTTCGTCGACGCGGGCCGAGACGCGCTCGGCCTCGGCCGGATCGAGCTCGACCACCTCGGGGGTGAGCAGGGCCTGGCGGGTCACCGAACCTGCGGCCATCTGGGCCTTCATCCGCTCGTAGACGAGGCGCTCGTGGGCGGCGTGCTGGTCGACGACGACGAGGCCGTCGCGGGTCTGGGCGACGATATAGGTGCCGTGCAGCTGGGCCCGGGCGGCGCCGAGAGGATAGTCCAGCGGGTCGAAGACGGTCCCGGATTCATCATGAATCAACGATTGATCGCCGGCGGGATCGGGGCTCTCGACGCGGGCGGACCGCTCATTCAGGCCGGGGATCAGCTGGGCCGCGGCGGTCGCGGATCCCGCCCAGCCCTGCCAGCCGCTCCAGCCCTGGGCCGAGGGCGAGGACGGGCTGAAGGCGGGGCCGGAGCCGACGCCGGCATGGGGGCGGAAGCCGGCGAGGGCGCCCGCGGCGACGGTGGTCGAGGCGCGGTGGCCGGCGGCGGCGAGGGCATGCCGCAGCGCCCCGACGATCAGGCCGCGCACCATCTGCGGATCGCGGAAACGGACCTCGGCCTTGGCCGGGTGGACGTTGACGTCGACGTAAAGCGGGTCGACCTCGAGGAACAGCACCGCCGCCGGGTGCCGGTCGCGGGCGAGGAAATCGGCGTAGGCGCCGCGCAGGGCGCCCTGCAGCAACCGGTCCTTCACCGGGCGGCCGTTGACGAACAGATACTGGTGGCCGGCGTTGCCGCGGCTGTAGGTTGGCAGGCCCGCGTAGCCGCTCAGGCGCACGCCGTCGCGCGCCTGATCGATCAGCAGGGCGTTGGCCTCGAAGTCGCGGCCCAGCAGGGCGGCGAGACGCTTCAGCCGCCCCTGGTCGCCGGGGTGTTCGGCGGGCAGGCGCAGGGTGGTTTTGCCGTCGAGGTCGAGGGTGAAGGCCACGGTCTCGTGAGCCATGGCCTGACGTTTGATCTCTTCCGAGATGGCCATGGCCTCGGCCCGCTCGGACTTCATGAATTTGAGCCGGGCGGGGGTGGCGTAGAACAGGTCGCGGACCTCGACGCGGGCGCCGTGCGGGCCGGGGAAGCCGGCGGGGGCGACCGGGCGCTGGTCGCCGCCCTCGACGGTGATCTGATGCGCTTCGCCGCCGTCTCGCGGGCGACTGGTGATGGTCAGGCGGGCCACCGAGCCGATCGAGGGCAGGGCCTCGCCGCGGAAGCCGAGGGTCGAGATGCGCAGCAGGTCGACGTCGCCGGCGTCGTCGGGCTCCAGCTTGGAGGTGGCGTGGCGTTCGACCGCGAGTGCCAGCTGGTCGGGGGCCATGCCGTGACCGTCGTCGGCGATCAGGATGCGGGTCAGGCCGCCGCCGTCAGCCTGGACCTCGATCCGCGTGGCGCCGGCATCCAGCGCGTTCTCGACCAGCTCCTTGATGGCGCTGGCCGGGCGTTCGACCACCTCGCCGGCGGCGATGCGATTGACGGTTTCGGGGGGAAGGCGGCGGATGGGCATGAACGGGGAAGTATGGGCTGATCCGCTGGTGGGGAGAAGCGCCGCTTGGCCTCGCCCTGTGGTTCGGTCACTATCGTCTGGGGACAGGGGAGATTTCCGGGATGCGCGGCTTTCTGATGTGCGGCGTGGCCATGGCCACGATCCTGATCGGCCCCTCGGCTGTCGCGGACGCCACCGCCGACCGCGCCGTCAGGGACCTGATCGAACGACCGCCGGTCTGCGGCCCCCCCGCGGGGGATGAGGCAGGCGCTCCGGTGGCCGGGATGGTCATGGTCGACGGCTTCGGCACGGGCGGCTTCCAGATCGCCACGAACAATCCCGAGGCCCAGGCCTGGTTCAACCACGGCGTCCGCCTGCGCTGGGCGTTCGAGCACGGTGAATCCGTCCGCGCCTTCCGCAAGGCCCGCCTGCTGGACCCCGCCTGCGCCCTGTGCGCCTGGGGCGAGGCCTGGGCCATGGGGCCGAACCTCAACGGAGGCGGCGGCGACGAGGAAACCCGGCTCGCCGCGCTGAAGGCCGCGCGCGACGCCCGACGACTGGCGCGGCGGGCCACGCCCATGCAGCGCCAGATGATCGACGCCCTGGTGCAGCGCTATTCGGGCCGGGAGTCGTCACGGGCCCGACGTTTCGCCACGGCCATGGACCGGATCGCCCGGCGGAATCCGGCCGACGTCTCCGTTGCCGCGATCGCGGCCGACGCCTGGATGCTGAACGCCGACGAGTGGTGGGACGACGACGGCAAGGCGGCCGATCCCGGGATCACGCGGGCGATGCAGATTCTCGAGCAGGCGCTGGCCCGCGCTCCCGATGATCCCGGCGCCATCCACCTCTATATCCACCTGACCGAATGGTCGGACGACCCGCACAAGGCCATTCCCTACGGCGAGCGGCTGGCGACGCTGGCGCCGGGGGCCAGCCATCTGGTGCACATGCCGTCGCACACCTTCTACCGGGTCGGGCGCTACCGGGACGCGATGATGTCCAATGTCGCCGCCGTGGCGCTGGACCGCCGCTACGATGAGCTGGCGCGACCGCCGGGCGGGGTGCCGGGCATGCCGCTGCACGGCCACAACATTCATTTCGGCATGGGCGGGGCCCTGATGGCCGGGGGGGACGTCGAGGGACTGAAGCTGGCCGAATGGTTCCTGGACGTCTTTCCGGACATTCCGGCCGACAATCTGTGGCGTCAGATGACGGCCAACAACGCCTACGCCGTCTACGGCCGGTTCGCCGACGCGGAGCGGGTCGCAGGGCTGAAGGAACCGCCGGCCAGCCACCCGATGCTGCGGATCAGCTGGCGCTACGCCCGAGGCGAGGCGGCGGCGCGGGCGGGGGACGCCGACGCCGTGCGGGCCGAGGCGGCCGCCATTGCGGAACTGCGCGAGGATGAGTCGTTCGCGGCCGGGCCGATGCAGGAGCGCCGACGGGGCTTCACCGAACTGTCCCAGCGGGTGCTGGAGGGTCGGGCGGCGATGATCGACGGCGACCACGCCGCGGCGATGGCGGCCTTTGGCCGGGCGGCGGAGATCCAGGGCATGGGCGAGGAGGGCGGTGACCCGCCGGCGATCTGGTACCCGACCCGGCGCAGCCTCGCGGCGGCGATGCTGGCCTCGGGCGACGTCTCCGGCGCGCGCGCCAAGGTGCTGGAGTTGCTGGAGGACTGGCCGAACGACCCGTACAGCCATTTCGTCCTGGCCCAGGCCGAGACGGCGCTCGGGAATCCCGTCGCGGCGGCGGAGGCGGAGCGCCGCTCGCGGCTCGAATGGGTCGGCGGCGCGATGAGCCTGAAGCTCGCCTGACGGCGGGCCCGGCTCAGCGGGCCTTGGCCTCGCGGATTTCGCTCTCCAGCGCCGCGGGTTCGATCGACTCCATGGCCTTGCCGTTGACGAAGAAGGTCGGGGTGCCCACGAGGCCCATGGCCATGGCCGAGGTCTGCATGTCCGCCAGATGGCTGGCGATCTCGGAGCCCGCCATGGCCGTCTCGGCCTGCGGCATGGATACGCCATTGGCCTGAAGGATGGCGTCGACCGCCGGCTCCGACAGGGCCGGTTCGGCCATCAGGGCCCGGAAGACCGGCAGATATTTGCCCTGGCGGTGGGCGGCCTGGGCGGCGCGGGCGGCGTAGTGGGACACGCCGTTGGTCGGGCCGTCGAGGATGGGCCATTCCTTGAATACGAAGCGCACGTCCGGATGAGCCTGCATGATCCGCAGCACCTCTGGCGCGGTCGCCTTGCAGCCCGGGCAGCGGAAGTCGAAATACTCGATCACCGTGACCTTGGCGTCGGCGGGCCCGAAGGCGGCGTCCCGGCTGTCGACGGCGAGCAGGCCCGGATTGGCCGCGACGCGGGCGGTGATCTCGGCGGCCTTCTGGCGGCTGTCGACGATCTGCTGCTGTTGCGCCTTCTGGTTCAGAGCGTCGCTGACCTCCTGGAGCACCTCCGGATTCTGGATCAGATAGGTCCGGACGCGCGACCCGAAATCCGTCCCCGTGGCGTAGGGGGCGAGCGCGATAATCAACGCCAACACGGAGACGGCCAGCGCGGCCAGGCCGGTCCGGCCTCCGGACAAAAGGCCGCCGAACCGGGAGGGCGCGGGCGCAGGATCGGGTGTTTCGGTCATTCAGGCTCTCGAGAAGGGTTCAGCCGCCGGCCGGGATGACGCCCGGGGCCCGGCGCGCGTTTCGGCGGTCGAGGTCGTCCACGTCGTCCTGGGTGGCCCCCGAGGCGAAGACGATGTCCATGGCGCGGGTCCATTCGGCCGTGCCGGGCTCCAGCATGTCGCGGGCGCGCAGGGCGAACTGCGTAGCCTGCCGTTCGGCGCCCACGGCGAAATACATCTCCGCCGAGGCCAGGCGGGCCTCGCCCTCCTTGCCCTGGCTGGCGTAGGCCTGGGCCAGCAGGCGCCAGGCCATGCCGTTGTCCCTCTCCAGCGCGGCCGCCCGCTTCAGGTGATCAACCGCCGCATCCAGCCGGGCCGGATCGCGGGTCTCGATCAGCGCATGACCGAGATTGATGCGCAGCAGGGGGGCGGACGGCAGGATGTCGACCGAGCGCTGGTGCGCTTCGATGGCTTCCTCCGGGCGACCTTCCTCGAACAGGATCTGGCCCTTCAGCTCCCAGAAATACGGGTTCTCCGGCTGCTCGGCGAGCAGGACGTCGACCGCAGCCAGCGCCCGATCCGTCTGGCCGTCCCGGTACCAGGCGATGGCGCGGGCGTAGCGGGCGGGCAGGGCGGTGTCGGTCTCCGGATAGGCGCTCAGGGTCTCGCGCGGATGGTCCATGAAGGCGTGGATCTTGGCGAGGACCAGGGCGTGCTGGGCCATCCGTTCAGGACTGTCGTGGCGCCCGTAGCTCGGCTGCTCGGCCACGAAGCGGCGCAGGTTCTCGATCCGGTCCGACGACAGGGGGTGGCTGCGGAAATAGGGATAGCGACGGGCGTCCGAGAACACCTCCTGGGAGCGGAAATTCTCGAAGAAGGTGACCAGGCCGCGGCCCGACTCGCCGGCGGCCTCCAGCGCCCGGGCGCCGGTGTTGTCGGCCTCGCCCTCCTGATGGGTCATGTAGCGCAGGGCGCTCAGGGTCCCGAAATACTGGCTGTTGCCCAGCAGCACGGCGCCCGCGTCCGGCGCGCCGGCGGCGATCGCCAGGGCGCCGAGGGCCATGGTCATCAGCATCGGCTGCATGCCGGCGTCCTGGGCGCCGTCGCGCAGGGTGTGGCGATTGCGGATGTGTCCGGCCTCGTGGGCGATGACGCCCAGCAGTTCATTGGGGCTGCGGGTTCTCAGGATCAGGCCGGTGTTCACGCCCATGATCCGCCCCCGCGTGGCGAAGGCGTTCAGGTCGGCGTCGTTGATCAGCAGGATCTCGACCTCGGACGGCTCCAGCCCCATGCCCGTGAACACCGGATCGGCCCAGTCGTGAATGATGGTCTCGATCTCGGTGTCGCGGATGGCGCTCTGGGCCGCGGCGGGGGCGGCGGCCGCCAGCATCAGGCCGGCGGCGGCCGTGGCCCCGATGAGGCGGGCGGCGTGTCTGGTTAGCCAATTCATGGCGTACTCCCGATACCGTCGAACGCCCCCGCCGCGATCCTCACTATCTAATCGCGGCCATTCAACGGCGCCACCATCCGCGCTTGGGCTTCTCGGGCGGTGCGACGATCTGGTTGGGATCCTCGGCGATCAGGGCGGCGACGTCGACCTCGGGCGCGGCGGGTTCGGCGGATTCAGCGGCCGGCGCGGGTTCGGGGGCGGGTTCGGCGACGGGCTCCGGCTCGACGACGGGCTCCGGCGTCGACGTTTCGACCGCTTCGGCGTCCGAAATCACGATGTCCGGCGCGGCCTCTGCGGTCACCTTGCGGCGAACGCGGCGGCGCTTCGGCTCCTCGACCGGGGGCGGAGGGGACACCTCGGCCTCGTCAGCGACCCGCACCGCCGCCGGGGCGTCCGGCGACGTTTCCAGCGTCATGCCCTCGCTGCTGGCGCGGGCTTCGGGGGCCGTTTCCGCGGTCAGATCGCGGTCGGCGCGATCCCGTCCGCGGCCACGACCGCGGCGGCGGCGCGAGCGGCCTCCGCCTCTTCGCGCAGGGTCTCGTCTGTCACGGCGTCCGGACCGGGCGGCGGCTCGACCGGTTCGGGGATCTCGACCGCGGCGGAGGCGGACCCGGCCCGTTCGCCGGCCAGCAGCAGGGCGTCGACCTGGCCGTCGGCGTCGGTCAACGGCAGCATCGACCAGCGGATGCCCTCGGCGGCGCCCCGGCGTGACACGATCGGCTCGGCCTCTCCGGCCGGAGCGGCGAGGCCGGCGCGCAGCGACTGGCGGCCCTCGACCCGCTCGTCCTCGTCCAGGAACAGATCGACGAAGTCGCCGTCGGCCGTGTCGCGGCCCAGCACCAGCAGCGCCGTGCGATTGGCCTCGCGGATCCGCCCGTCCGGCCCGACCACCACCAAGGCGCTGGCGGCGGCGTCGAACACCCGCCGGGTCAGCCCATCGTCGGCGGCCGTCTGCTCGGGGACGACGACTTCAGGCGTGATCAGCCCCTCGGTCTCGACGAGGGCGGCCGTCGAGCCCGTGATCTGGCCCAGTTCGTTCTCGATCGGCATGGCCGTGACCGAGACCAGCATCTTGCGGCGCGAGGCGGGGTTGGCCAGCAGATGCTGGAAGCCCTTGACCGTCTGGCCGCGAAGCGCCCGGGCGCTCGGCAGCAGATCCGGCGGAATGGGGCGTCCGTCGGGGAAGGTGATGCCCCAGGTGGCCGAGTGGAAGCGCAACCCGATCAGCTCGGCGTCGCGCCGCCCCAGCAACTGGTGCGCGGCCCGGTTGGCGAACACGAATTTGCCCTGGCGGTCGGTCTCGACCAGAGCCACGGGGATGGCGTTCAGGGTCTCGAACAGCCGCTTCTGGGAATCCTCGGCCACGCGCTGGACCAGATCCAGCTGGTCCGAGGCATTGACGTGCCGCGACCGGTTCGTGGCGGCCAGCCACAGGCCGATCAGGCCGATGACCCAGCCGACGGCCGCGAGGCCGCCCAGAACCCACACCCAGTTGACCTGGCCTTCCAGAAACATGCGTCCCGACTGTCCCGTTCTGGCGCCCCGCGGCGCCGTTCGGGCGATACCCTGCAAACGGCGAACCGGAATGGTCCGGTTTCCCCGTCAAGGCGACTAGACCGGCGGCCCCGGCCCGTCCAGCCACAGCTTTGTCAGATGACCGCGGGCGGCCTCAGCCGGCCTCCAGCCGTCGCATCCGCCGGCGGTCCATGACGGCGAAGATCCAGATGCCGATGGGCATGGTCCAGTAGACGACCCCGGGCAGCCACGGCGCCGCCGGCACGACCGGGCTCAGTGCGAACCCGCCGGACACGACGCCGGTGACGGCCGCCAGCGCCCAGGTTCTGGCCCAGGCGCTCGCCGCCTGCCGGCGCGGATCGTCGACGGCCAGGCCGGCGCGGGCGTGGCGGAACAGTAGGACGTACAGCACCGACAGGATCGAGAAGCCGAAGCCGTAGATGGCGTAAATCCAGCCCAGCTGGCCGAAGCTTTCGATCAGGCCGCCGCCCGGCAAAAGCCCGCCTGTCATGAAGTGCAGCGCCGTCTCTGTCAGCAGCCTGAGCGGAAACACGAACACCAGCACGGAGAACACCACCGCCAGGCTCAGCAGCGTCGCCATCCGGTCCCGCCTCGGCCCCAACGACGACCACGACCGATGGGCCAGCCAGAACAGGATGATCAGCGCGAACCCCGCCAGGAAGGCGGGAATGCGCATCAGCGCGTGCACCAGATCGTCGAACGACCTCAGCGGCTCTCCGCCGGCGATGATCAGGAGCGACACCGCGAAGGCGAAGGCGGCGTCCACGAAGGCGTCCAGCCGCTGCGCCTCCGCGGGCGTGAACCGCCCGCCCGCCGTCGTTCCGTCGCCCATCGCCCCGCCCTCCGCAGTCTGGACGAACGGTGATCGATTTGCTGCGCCGGAGCAACGTCGGCGTTCAGTCCCAGGTCGCGGCCTGTGGCGAATAGGCGTCGATCGCCTCCAGCAGGGTGGCGACCAGGGTCCGCTCCTCCTCGCTCAGCTCGGGGCGCCAGATATCGAAGATCAGCACCACCCGGGCGCGGTCGCTGCCATTCTTCGCCTCGTGTTCGATGGTGTCGTCGAAGGCCCAGCACCGACCGCGCGCCCACGACCGCACCTCGTTGCCGACGCGGAACTGGCAGTTCGGCGGCACGACCAGCGGGAGGTGGCAGGTCAGCCGGGTGTTGACGAAACCGGTGTGCGGCTGGATGTGCGCCCCGGCCTTGAGCTGCGAGAACATGATCTGCGGCGACCGGCCCCTGACCCGGCATAGCGGCGCGTCCTTCAGCGCCGCCATGGTCTGCGGACAGCGCGCGGCGTTGGGCGTCTCCTGGCCGTCCTTCGACAGGAAGCAGCTGCTCCAGTCCATGCTGTCGATGAGCGGATAGTCGGGTCGGCTCGGCATGCCGGGCTGGGTCTTCAGATAGGGGGCGAAGGCCGACTGGTCCTCCAGCACGGCGTTCAGCTCCGCCGTCATCGCGTCCGTGGCCGCCTCGACCGCGTCCATCCACGGAAACTGCTCGCGCGGATAGAACTGGATGTTGGGCAGTTCCGGATAATAGAAGGCCTGCGGCTGCTGCAGGTAGGGCTGCTTGCGTCCCGTCAGGATGTCGAGCGCGTGGGTGAAGCGCCGGTCCGACGTCCCGGCGGAATAGCCCGCCTCCTCCAGTTCTCCATTGATCAGGGCCTGCATGCCGGCGGCGATGCGGTCCTGGGCGGCGCGGGCCCGCCGCAATCCCTCGGACAGGTCCGGCGGCAGGGACGGCGCCTCTCCCGCGAGTCTGACGAAGGCGTTGAAATAGAAGCTGGCCTCGCGGTTCGCGTCCCGCGCGGCCAGCGCATCCGCCTTGGCCAGCGCGCCGCGCAGGCTGCGGGCGTTGAGGACCAGCGCCCGGTCCGCCGCCGTCTCGGCCGCCGCATGGTCGCCAAGGCGGACGCAGCTCGCGGCCAGCAGGGCCCAGGCGTCGGCATCGGCGCCGGCGCCGCCGGCCGTGGCTTCTTCGAGCCGGGCCCGCGCGGCCGCCCAGTCGCCCGCGCGGTAGGCGGCGACCGCGGACTGAAGCAGCTGGAGAGGCGGAGCATTGGGAGCCATGCCCGTTGGTAACCCTCCGGACGGCGTCCCTCAACACCGCTGACGGAGGCCCATGGCTCCGAAAACAAGAAAGGCCCGGCCGGAGCCGAGCCTTCTTCGCTTCGACTGGAGCGGGCGAGGCGATTCGAACGCCCGACCCTCACCTTGGCAATCTGGGGAGGCCCGTGGCTCCGAAAACAAGAAAGGCCCGGCCGGAGCCGAGCCTTCTTCGTTTCGACTGGAGCGGGCGAGGCGATTCGAACGCCCGACCCTCACCTTGGCAAGGTGATGCTCTACCCCTGAGCTACGCCCGCGCTTCAGTCGAGGGCGGGCGTATAGCGGACAGTTACGACCCCCCGCAAGCCCTTCTCGCGGAATTCCGCGCTCAAGCAGCGAGCGACCGCGTCGCGAGCGATAGCGCCCCCTCGCGCCTCAACGAGGCGCGAGGCGAATTGCCCCGTCGAGCCGGATGCATTCGCCGTTGATGTAGACGTTGCGGGCCAGCTCCAGCACCAGCGAGGCGTAGTCGGCGGGCGTGCCGAGGCGGCTGGGGAAGGGGATGGCGGCGGCGAGGGCGTCCTGGATCTTCTGGTCCATGCCGGCCATCATCGGCGTCCACATGATGCCGGGCAGGATGGTGTTGCAGCGGATCCCCTCCTGGGCGAGGTCGCGCGCGACCGGCAGGGTCATGGCGTAGACGCCGCCCTTGGAGGCCGAATAGGCCGCCTGGCCGATCTGGCCGTCCTGGGCCGCCACCGAGGCGGTGTTGACGATCAGGCCCCGCTCGCCGTCGGCCATGGGCTCCAGCGTCACCATGCCGGCCGCCGACTGCGACAGCACGCGGAAAGTGCCGAACAGATTGACCCGCACGGTGCGTTCGAACTGGGCCATGTCGTGGGCGCGGATCTCGCCGGTGTCCTTCTTGCGCGAGACGGTCTTCTGGCCCGTGGCGATGCCGGCGCAGTTGACGGTCAGCCGCTCCTGGCCGTGGGCGGCGCGGGCCTTTTCGAAGGCGGCCGCCACGCTGGCGTCTTCGGTCACGTCGACCTTGCAGAAGACGCCGCCGATCTCGGCCGCGATGCGCTCGCCGGCCTCCTCGTTGAGATCGAACAGGGCGACCCTGGCGCCCGTGGCGGCGATGGCCCGGGCGGTGCCTTCGCCGAGGCCGGAAGCCCCGCCGGTGACCACTGCGGCGATGCTGCTGTCGAGTTTCATGGCGGGAGTCCCTATCTTGTCTGAACCTGAGTTTCGGCCGGGGGTTTAGCCGCCATGTCTGCCAAAGCCAAACACGTCACGCCCGAAGAGGCGCTGGACCCGTCGCGCGCCCTCACGCCCTCGGTGCAGCGGGTCAACGAGGTTCGGGTCAGCAAGGGTTTCTGGCCCAAGATCCGGCGCACGGCCTCGAAAATCCCCTTCGCCGGACAGGCCCTGTCGGTCTGGTTCGCGGCCCGCGATCCCGAGACGCCGACGGCGGCCAAGGGGCTGATGCTGGGGGCGCTGGCCTATTTCGTCCTGCCCATCGACGCCATTCCGGACATCTTCGCCGGCATCGGCTTCACCGACGACGCCGCCGTCATCGGCGCCCTGATCGCCACCCTGGGCGCCAATATCAAGCGCCGGCACAGGGACCAGGCGGCCGAGGCGCTGGAGCGGCTGCGCCAGGACTAGCTCTCGACCGTCACCACCACCTTGCCCATCACCGCGCGGTCGCCGAGCGCCTGGATGGCCTCGTGGGCGCGCTCCAGCGGGAAGGTCCGGCTGACGCGGGGCCGGATCTTGCCCTCGCTCCAGAAGCGGAACAGGTCGGCCATATTGGCGGCGTGGGCGGCCGGATCGCGCATCACCGCCGCGCCCCAGAACACCCCGATCACCGAAACCGACTTCAGCAGGGTCAGGTTCAGCGGCAGCGACGGAATGCCGGCCGGGAAGCCGACCACCAGATAGCGGCCGTTCCAGTCCATGGCCCGCAGCGCCGGCTCACAATAGTCGCCGCCGACCGCGTCATAGACGACGTCGGCGCCGTCGCGGCCCGAGGCCAGTTTGAACTCGCCCGACAGCTCCTTCTGGGCCGCCTTGTCCATCTTGCCGGTGGGATAGATCAGGCCGTTGTCGGCCCCGGCGTCGAGGGCGAACTGGACCTTGTCATTGGTCGAGGCGGCGGCGATGACATGGGCCCCCATGGCCTTGCCCAGCTCGACCGCGGCCACCCCGACCCCGCCGGCGGCGCCCAGCACCAGCAGGCTCTCGCCGGCCTTCAGCCCGGCCCGGTCCTTGAGGGCGTAGTAGGAGGTCCCATAGGTCATGACGAGGGCGGCGGCGGTCTCGAAATCCATCTCGTCCGGGATCTTCATCACCGAGGCGGCGGGCACGGCCAGACGCTCGACCATGCCGCCCCAGCCGGGCACGGCGATGACCCGGTCGCCCTTGCGGACGTTGGTCACCCCCTCGCCCAGCGCCTCGACCACGCCCGCGACCTCGCCGCCGGGCGAGAAGGGCCGCTGCGGCTTGAACTGGTATTTGTCCTCGATGATCAGGGTGTCGGGGAAGTTGACGCCCACGGCCCGGACCTCGATCACCACCTCGCCCTTGCCCGGCGTCGGATCGAGCACCTCCTCGACGACGAGAGTTTCGGGGCCGCCGGGGGCGGTAGACAGAACTGCGCGCATGGTGGGTTTCCCGGGGAGAGGAGGCGCTCGCCCCCGTGGCGCTCGCATCGAGGGAACGCTAAGCAGCCCCACGCCCGTTGAAAAGGGGCGAACAGGAGACGACCCCGAATGACGGCCCTCATCCTCCACGGCGGCGCGGGCGCCCGGCGCGAGCGCGACTACGACCGCGAGGTCGCGCATATGCGCGCGGTGGTCGAGGCCATGAAGGCGCGGCTGGACGCGGGTGGGAGCGCGCTGGACGTGGCGGTCGAGGCGACGGTCATGCTCGAGGACTCGGGTCTGTACGTCGCCGGGCGCGGGGCCTCGCCTAATCTGGCCGGGGCCTATGAGCTGGACGCCAGCCTGATGGACGGCGCCACCCGCCGGGCCGGCGCCGTGGCCGCCCTGCAGGGGTTCCGCAACCCCGTTGTCGCCGCCCGCGCCGTGATGGATCGCACCCCCCATGTGATGCTGGCCGGCGAGGGCGCGTCCCTGTTCGCCCTCGACCAGGGTCTGGAGCCGATCGGCGACGAGACCGCCTGGTTCACACACGCCGGACAGGGCGAGGACAACCACCCGCCCGGAACGCTGAGCCACGGCACGGTCGGCTGCTGCGTGCTGGACCGCGAGGGCCGGCTGGCCGCCGCCACCTCGACCGCCGGGGTGTTCGGCAAGATGCCGGGCCGGGTCGGCGACAGCCCCATCCCCGGCGCCGGCAGCTGGGCCGACGGCCGGGTCGCGGTCTCCGCGACGGGGCAGGGCGAATACTACATCCGCATCGCCGCCTGCGCCCAGATCGGCTGGCGCGTCGGCGCGGGCCAGAGCCTGGCCGAGGCCGGCCGCGCCGTCATCGACGAGATCGGCGCCATGGGCGGCGACGGCGGCCTGATCGCGCTGGACCGCGACGGCAATATCGCGGCGCCGTTCAACAGCCAGGGCATGAAGCGGGCCTGGCTGACCCCCGACGGCGAGATCGGGGTCGAGGTGTTCGGGCGCTGAGGTAGACGGCGCCCCGCCGGAAAAACACAGTGGATGGAGTCTACCGAGTCGACCCATTCCGGCCCAACCACCTGATTTTATTGACACCGACAGAGTAGACTCGATCGACGCCGGCGGGCCTTTCCCCGACCGCAGGATCAGTATGACGGATGGGTGCGTCAGAAGCGGTCGCATGCGGCCGGGCGGAGGATTACAGAGATTTCATCCGCCGACGAACGTGGTTCATCCGGCGTTCACCGGGGCCACGGCTTAAGCGTCACTGGAACCACAGAGGCCCTTCATGAAGTCCGTATTCGCCGCCGCGGCCGTCGCCGCCCTTGTCGCCGTCTCGGCCTGCGCGCCCGTCATCGAGGGCGGCCCGCCGATGGACCTGCCGCCGGGCCTGCAGGAGACCGCCCAGGTCGGCTCCATCACCATGTCCAGCGCCTGGCTGGATGCGGAGGAGGATTTCTCCGACACCTTCTCCGAAGAGGTCCGCGAGGAGCTGAGCCGCTGCATGTACGGCACCGCCCCCATCGACGTCCGCATCCACGTCGACCGCCTCGACCGCGCCGGCCGTCTCGACATGCTGCTGAACGGCCGGGGCATGCACACCCTCGAGGGAACCGTCGAGTTCGTCGATCCGCGCCGGGGCAATCTCGTCGTCGGCCGCTTCCCCATCACCGTGGCGACCACCGCCGGCGGAAGGCTGGCCGGCCTGCTCGGCGACCGCCAGATGATGGCCTCGGAGGAATTCGGCCGCTCGCTCTGCGAACAGGCCTTCGGACGAAATCCGCGGGATCGGGGACCGCATAACGCGACGCAGGGATAGGGCGGGACGAGGAGGGACGGGGGCGTGGAAGGTCTGCTTTCAGGCGCCGGGCGTGGGGCCGCTTTCGACCCATTGCGGACGTTGAAAGCCCCCCGAGCTTCAGAGTCCATTTCTGACTCTTGAGCGACTTTCAGAGCGTCCGCTTTCTGGCAGTGCGCCAACGTCCCCTTGTGGCGCATCCGCGACGTTAAGAAGACCGTCGTCGCCGGCCAGGCTTGGAGGCATTCCCGGTTACTGGCGCCGAGACTTGAGGGGAAGACGTCTGACCGGCGGCCGCTCGGTCGAGGGCGATAAGGGCCAAGACTGCTACGATTTGGCGCGAGCGCCACCATCCGAAGAACTGAAGCGCGCCGACACCGATCAGCGAAAGCGCAACGATGGACGCCCCGAGCGCGTTGGCCGCCAGCCACCGATCGACATAGCCCGGCACGATTTGCGCCCAGGCGGCCAAGAGGGTGACGGGCACGGTCAGATAGGCCAGCGCCAGTCCCTTGAAAGCCTGCTCCTGCCTTGACGCATTCAAAGCCGCCATGACCCCCACACGATTGAAAGTGTCCGGGCTGAGGGGAGCCAGCAGCTGAGCGGCCTCAGCGGAAGATTGGTTCGCCCGGATCCCGCGCAGTAGATCGACGCCCGCAAAGCGGGAACCGCCGGGTGTGGTGTAAGCGCTGAATGGCAGACTTGAGGTGGGGAACAGACGCACCAATCGGGTCCAGGCGGCCCAGTGGTCTTCTGCGCCCAGTGGCTCGGGTTGGGGAAGGTTCATCCCAAGAGCCTGCGCGGGCCCCATCATCCTGTGCAAGTGTTGACCAGACATTTTCCGGTGTGCTCCCTTGGGCATCGCGGGGGAAGAATGACCAAGACAAAGCTCAACTTCTGGTTCATGGCTGCGGTCGGTGTCTTGGCGGGGGCCTTGCTCGGATGGATGCTCTACCTCGCGGTCGTCGAGGCTGCATCCGGCGGCCCGGTCGCGATCATTTCCAACGCGACGGTGCAACACAAGGTCGGAGAGCTGATGATAGCCGTCCCCTTGTTCCTGACCGCCCTGTTATCACGGACGCACCCCTACCGCTCGGTGGCCAACGGCCTGATGCGTGCCTGGCCCATCACCATCGTTGGGGCGGCGCTGAATCTTCTGGCGTGGATCAATACCATGGAACGTGCGCCATGGACCGAGCTTAACCGCTTGTGGTTCGCCGGCTTGGTGGTGGTTGGGATCGTAGCGGCGCCGCTTATAGCTTCGGCAATGCGTCGCGGTGTGGCTCAGGAGTAATCAACTCGCCCCCCGCCGTGGACATGTCCG
>NZ_JAVHLH010000310.1 GCF_031082345.1 Brevundimonas sp.
GTCAGGGCGGCGGCATGGGGCGCGGCATGGGTCCGCCCGCGGCCCTGACCGAGGTCCCGGCCTGGGCCGACCGGATTTTCGACCGCCTCGACGCCGACCAGGACGCCGCCGTCACCGGCCAGGAGCTGGCCGTCCTCAGCAGCGGCCCGGCCGCGGCCATGGGCGGCGGCCGCCTGCGCCGGATGATCGCCCAGTCGGACTCCAGCAACGACGGCCGCATCTCGCGCGAGGAGCTGACCGCCGGGGCCGAGCGGATGTTCAACCGCATGGACGTGAACGGCGACGGCGTCCTGTCCGACGACGAACGGCCCCGGCCGCCCGTTCAGCGCCCGCCGGCCATGCCGGCGCCGACGCCCCAGCCCGAGCCCATGCCCTTCCCCGACATGGACTAGGGTGCAGGGTGTGGGGTTTGGGGTTTGGGATGTGGGGTTCAGGGATCTGGACTACTCCCGGGAGCCGCCCTCAACCATCCCCCCACACCCCAAACCCAACACCCCACACCCCGGACCCTAACCCCCGCTTTCCGGAACCGGGGTCTTCAGCGGCTCGCCGGCGAAGGCCGCCTGCAGGTTCTGCATCAGCAGCATCAGCATGCCCTGCACCGCCTCGGTCGTGGCCCCGCCGGTGTGCGGCGTCAGCACGGTGTTGGGCACGTCGGCCCAGCGCCCGGCCTCGGTCGGCTCGTCCTCGAACACGTCCAGCGCCGCCTGGCCCAACCGCCCGTCCTTCAGCGCCGCGATCAGGGCGGCCTCGTCGACCAGCTGGCCGCGCGCCACATTGACCAGCAGCCCCTGCGGCCCCAGCGCCTCGATGACCTCGCGCGAGATCAGGCCGATGTTGCCGTCGTCGGCCTTGCAGGCCACCACCAGGATGTCGCTGTCCCGCGCCAGCTCCAGCAGCGACCCCGCCCGCGGCCAGGCGGCGTCCTTCTCGCGGGGGCCCCACCAGCGCACCGTCATCCGCAGCGCCTCGGCCCGCCGCGCCACGGCCTCGCCGATGGCCCCCAGCCCGACCACGCCGAGGCGCTGATCCTTCAGCGAGGGGGTGATCAGCTTCGACTCGGCCGTCCAGCCGCCGGCCCGCAGCGCCCGGTCGCCGGCCGCGATCTGGCGCCGCGCGGCGAGGATCAGGCCGAGGGCGTGGTCCGCCACATCCTCGTGATTGACCCCCGGCGCATGGGTCACCGCCAGACCGCGCGCCCGGCACCATGGAACATCAATCCTGTCATAGCCCGAGGTGAAACAGGCGATCAGCTTCAGGTTCGGCAGGCTCTCGATCAGGGACTTGTCGAGCGGGAATTCCCCGGCCACCACCAGCGCCTGTATGTCCGGCCCGGCCTCCCGCGGCGGCCCCTCCCAGAAACGGTAGACGTCGTACTGGCTCTCGAGGAACGGCGTCAGCGGCGCCAGGTGGCGCTGCATGATCAGCAGGGCGGGGCGTTGGGACATAGGCGGATTAGACCAGCCTCACGCGCCGCCGCCAAGCGGCTGTTACATCCAGTCGTCGTGGCGGAGACCCGGTTCGCCGGCAAGGCCGCCCTGTTCGTCCAGAGTGAGCATCCCGTCCCCGGCAAGGGCGAGACGGGCCTCGAGGTTCTGGAACAGCGGCGGCGCGGCGTCGTCCAGGTCTGGCAGGATCAGCGGCTCGCCGTGGCCCTTGCCGTTCCATGCCGGATCATCATCCACTCCCGGCAGCACGAGCGGCTGGTTCCCATCGGTCGATCCGCCCGAGAGCAGGGCTTCCGGAATTCGCCCGTCGGCCCAGGCCCCGCTATCGACGCCGGGCCCGTACATCCGGTTCAGCTCCAGCACCCGCCCGTCGGCGAAACGGACGCTCTCGACCCCGGTCAGCCAGTCGCCCCCGTCGGGGCCCTTGAGGATGAAATCGTCGCCCTGCATCAGCAGGCGGTAGTCAGAGATGGCGCCGGAGACGACCAGGACGTCGTCGCCGGAACCGCCGTCGACCCTGTCGTTGCCGCGGCCGCCGGTGATCGTGTCGTCGCCGGCCCCGCCGCTGATTGTGTCGTCGCCGTCGAGGCCGGTGATCGTATCGTCGTCCGCCGTGCCGACGAGGAGGTCGTCGCCTGTCGTCCCCTCGATGCCCGAATCGGTCGGCGCGCCGGTGATGTCGAACAGGCCGTCGGCGAACTCGAGACGCTCGATATTGGTCAGGCGGTCGGTCCCGTCCGGTCCGGTCACGGTGGTGACGCCGGCCGCGGTGCTGATCGTATAGGCCGCGCGATTGCCGCTGAAGACCGCCTTGTCGACGCCCGTCCCGCCGTCAAGGGTGTCGTTTCCGAGTCCGCCGTTCAGCGTGTCGGAGCCGCTCTCTCCGAGCAGCACGTCTGCGCCCTCTGCGCCGGAGAGGATGTCGGCCCCGGACCGGCCTTCAAGCCGGTTGGCCCCGGTCGTCCCGGTGATGCGCGACCCCGCCTCGCTCGCGACGGCATTCTCGATCCCTGATATCGAGACGGAACCAGCCCCGGTCTGCTGTTGATACTGGTAGCCCAGGTCGACCGTCAGGAAGGCGGTCGCGCCGCTGAAATCGACGAGGTCCGTTCCCGCACCCCCGGAGACGCTGAGGACCAGGTCGTCCCCGGACGTCTGCCCGGAGACCCGAAGGATGTCGTTTCCGTTGTCGCCGTTCATCCAGCGGTCGTTGAAATCCCCGACGATTTCGTCTGCGCCGTCGCCGCCGATGAAGGAATCGGAGCCCTCGCCGCCGATCATGAGGTCCCCGTGGACGCTGCTGTTCATGGTGTCGTCGCCGGCGCCGCCCAGCATCGTGGTCGGTCCCTGAATGAAGTTGCCCATCGAGGACAACTGGTCGTCGCCATCGCCGCCATCGAGCAGGCCGCCGCCGTTGATGACGTCGTCTCCGCCGAAGCC
>NZ_JAVHLH010000311.1 GCF_031082345.1 Brevundimonas sp.
GGTCAATCCGGCGGGTCAGACCGTCGGACGGGCCGTCGTGACGCAGGGGCCGACGGGCGTGCTGATTCGCATCGAGGCGGACGGGCTCACTCCCGGCTGGCACGGGACCCACATCCACGCCACCGGCCAGTGCGCGGCGCCGTTCACCTCGGCCGGCGGCCACATCAACCACGGCGAACCCAAGGCCCCGCATGGCCTGTTGAACCCCGGCGGCCCCGATGACGGCGACCTGCCCAATGTCTTCGCCGACGCCCAGGGGCGCGTCCGGGCCGAGGTCTTCACCCCGCACGCCCGCATCGCCCGCGAGGGCCCGGGCCAGTGGCTGTGGGACGCCGACGGCTCGGCCCTGGTGATCCACGCCGCCATGGACGACCACGTCAGCCAGCCGATCGGCGGAGCCGGCGACCGGGTCGTCTGCGGAGTCATCGCCGCCGGCTAGGCGAGCAGGCTTGTCAGGACGCCGCCCCCCCGGGCATCGTCCCGGCATGGCCCTCCTGCACGGCGATCCCGCCCCGACCTTCGTGGCCGAGGGGCTCAGCAACCCCCGCTATGTGCTCGACACGGCGGCGGGCCGCTACCTGGCGCTGGCCTTCGTCAGGTCGGGCCCGGAGCTCGCCGCCGCCATCCAGCGCCTCGAACAGCGACGCGCCGCCTTTGACGACCTGCACGCCAGCGCCTTCATCGTGATCGTCGGCGAGGATGCGGAGCGCGGCGAGCGGACCGACTCCCTGCCGGGTCTCCGCTTCCTGTTCGACCCGCAGGGCGCGGCGGCGGACCTCTATGATGCGCGCGACGCGGAGCGCTGGATTCTGGTCGACCCCGCCCTTCACGTCATGGCCGCCGTCGGCCCGGAACACGCCGACGCGATGATCGACCGCATCCCGACCCTTCCCCCTCCGGCCGAGCATGGGGGATTCCCGGCCACGGCGCCGGTGCTGGTTGCGCCGCGCATCTTCGAGGCGGCCTTCTGCGAGCGGCTGGTCGCCCTCTATCGCGAGATCGGCGGCGAGCCCTCGGGCTTCATGCGCGAGGTCGACGGCGTCACCACCCTGGTGATGAGCGACGATCACAAGCGACGGTCGGATGTGATCGTCGAGGACGAGGCCATTCAGAAGCAGATGGTCGCCCGCCTGACCCGGCGGCTGATTCCGCAGATCGAAAAAGCGTTCAATTTCAAGCCGACCCGGATCGAACGCTATCTGGTGGCCCGCTACGACGCGGACTCGGGCGGCTTCTTCCGGCCCCACCGCGACAACACCACCCGGGGCACGGCCCACCGCCGCTTCGCGGTCTCGATCAATCTGAACGCCGACTATGAGGGCGGCGATCTTCGCTTTCCCGAATACGGACCGCGCACCTACCGGCCGCCGCCCGGCGGGGCCTGCGTCTTCTCCTGCTCGATCCTGCACGAGGCCACGCCGGTGACCCGCGGCGAACGCTTCGCCTTCCTGCCCTTCCTGTATGACGAGGCGGCGGCGAAAATCCGGGAAGAAAACCTGAAATATCTGGACCCGACGCTGACGGCCTAGCGCCCTTCCGCCCTTGGCCCCCGGGGAGAGTGGCCCGGAGGGTCCGGATGGGGCAGTCCCGAAGCGGACCCACGCGACGGCTGCCAAGGGTGGAGAGCGGACGTTGACCTAGGGCGTGCCCATCTGACAGGTTTCGTCGGGGGCGCAAATTAGATGATCGAACAGGCGGAGCGACCCAACGGAGGTGCGGTCAGGAAGCCGCGCCGCCTTCGCTGGATTTTCCTGGGGCTGTTCGCCCTTCTCTACATCTCGCTGGTTGTGTCGGGACACGGCGTCCTGTTCTGGATTCAGGACACCACGCTGCCGCCCGGCGCGAATGGGCCCTATGGCGTCATCTCGACCTTCCGGTGTCACTATTTCACGGGCACGCGAACCTTCCGGCTCGACACCAGCATGGGGTTCGGCGCGGAGACCTGCTTTGTGCTGAGGCGCGCTCCCGCGTCGCCGCCGGTGTCAGCCGTAGACGCGAAGGCCGTTCTTCCCGATGGCGCGCTGCCGAAGGAGCGATACGTCCGCCGGTATTCGTTGAGAGAGGTCCGCATCGGCGACGACACGCCCTACTTCACCACACAGGGCGCGTTCAATTTCGTTGCGCCACTCCGCGTCTGGGTGGCGGTCTATACGCTCAGCGGTGACGGTTACGAGAAGCATCGGCCGGGCTTGGTGGTGCTGTCCGAGGACGAGGCGATGCCGATGGTCTTTCATGGCGGGTGCAGGGTCGTGAATTTGGTCGCCGACCCGGATGACGGGCAGACTCTGGCGAGTTGGTGCAATGTGGACGACCGGCCCACGGCAGATGGCTCGCTACGGGCGGTGCCCACGTTCATCCGCCGTTGAGGCCAGCGGCCGCTTGTTGCCCAACGATGCCGCTGCCAACGCCCGCAACGGGTCGGAAGCGGTTATGGGCTCCACCTGAAAGACCTTCCCCATTCCCGTCATCCTCGGGCCTGACCCGAGGATCAGACCGTCCGGTGCTCCGTCGAGAGCCTCACGGTCGCGCTCGCGGGGCCGCCACCGTCGCACAGCCCGCCTCTCGCCTCTGATCCTCGGGTCAAGCCCGAGGATGACGACGACGGCGGGTGGATTCCCGAACCCTGCCATCCCTGCCAAACAGCGCCAGACCCTGCCATCCCGTGCACCCGACCCTGAGCGGCGGGGCTCTGACGGAACGCCCATCGGCCGGGAGGCCCGCGAAGGGATCACGCCCGGTAGTCTCGTTTGCCCCCTCCGATCCGTCATTCCGGGGCCGCGTAGCGGAACCCGGAACCCAGGAGATCGCACTGAGAGGGTTAAGGCCCGGCAAGGCCGGTTCCCGGACGCCTGGGTTCCGGGTTCTGTTCCCGGCTAC
>NZ_JAVHLH010000312.1 GCF_031082345.1 Brevundimonas sp.
GCCGGCGGCCCCCGTGAGCGCGCCCCGGCCGGCCGAGCCGATGTCCTGGGAAGCCCTGCAGGATCGTTATCAGCCCATGGAGGTGGAGCCGACTGACCCCCTGGAAGCGCTCGGCTACCGTGCGGTCGTTTGCGCCCACCTCGTTGGAGAGGTCGGCAGCGGGGATCCCGAACGGGAGCGGTATCTCGGTGCGCAGATCGACAAGTATCGCTGCGAAGAGTTGCCGGCCGAGGCGCGCGCCATGCGGGACGCCCGCTCTGACGAGCCCTCTGTCGTGGCGCGTCTCGATACCATCCTCGCGGGGCTTCCTTACTAAGGCCCGCCTCTGCTCGCCGCCGGCGGGCCGCGCTAGTCGTCTTTCGGCGCCCACGAGCCCGCTGCATGGCCGGCCACGACCGCATCGACGATCGGGGGTGAGACGCCGAAACGGCGCATCTCCTCGGCGTTCAGGGTGGCGGTGTCGGCGCAGCCCTGCGCCACCTGCGCGAACTCCGGGCTGACCGAAAGCCCGCCGTTCCGCGCGTCCAGCCAGACCTTGTAGCCGACGCCCTCCAGAGCCTCGGGCGTCCAGATGTCTGCGCACTGTTCCACGTGTTCGCGATCGGGCGAGGCCAGCGCCTCGGCGCTGTACCAACCCGACAGCGCGGTCGAGGACAGGCCGGGGACGTGGTCCGCCGGCTGGCCCGCCGGGTCGCCACGGGTCAGCTGCAACCCCGGTGCGGCGGCAACCCAGTCAACGGGCTGGCCAGTCGCCAGGTCATAGGTGATGGCGGTCTGGCTGGTGGTTGGGCTGAACGCGCCCTCGCAATATTGGCCCTCGGCGATCCAGAAGCTGACCAAATCGGGGCCGGTCATCGGCTGGCTGACGCCCCGTTCAAACCCGCCCGCGCCTTCGCAGTCGGGGCCGGCGGCCGCGTCCCGGCGGTCGAGGTCGGCGTTGATCGCGGCGATCGCATCACCTTCGCCGACCAGGCGTGGCAGCGCCTCGACGGCCTCGGCCAGATCCGGACGCGCGACAAAGGTCACGGCTTCCGTCCTGTTATCAGCCGCGGTCGACGGCTGGTTGCAGGACGCTGCGCCCAGCAACAGCGCAGCCATGGCTGCGCGAGAGATCATCTTCATCGCCGGTTTCCTGAGACGGGAATTCTGTTTCAGGTCCGGTCCGGGCCTGTCGGTCGCAAGCGTCGGCCGTCACTGGCCTTGTCCAGACGGGACGGCGACGGCGAAGCGCCTGCAGACGCCCGACCGTCCGTCACAGAGCGCTGTTGTCCCGGCGGAGTCAAATCGTGGCTGCTGTTGTCGCGCCGGCCATTCTGCGCGCGGCGTTCCCGTCGGTCCCAAGGCCCGGCGCCGTCCGGCGCTTGACGACGATCCGTCTTGACGAGAACTAAACAAGAACATAGAACATTACCGGAACACGCAAGGGAGGCTGTGATGGCGCGTTGGGTTCGGGATGGATTGTCGCTGGCGTCGTGCGGCGGCTTTGTCTGGGTGATGTGGCAGGCGGCGCTGCTGACGACGGGGGTCTGAGGGAGTCTACGCGGTCTACCGCATCGATCTGTCCGGTCGTGCGAAATCAAGCACTTGGAACGCCGCAGGTAGACGGGGTAGACGAGATCGACTGTGTTTTTTCCGATCCTCCCGGGGGCCGGATCGAACCGTAGCTCCGGCTATCCACAGACGGTCCCCCGCCGGGGCGGGGCCTCCGCCGCTTTCCGGTGTCCCGGTCGCCCGCGATGTGAGACTCGGTCCAGAACAGGCGCTCACCCGGCGCCCCAGGGAGCACAACCCGGTTTGACCGACACGCTGAACAGCCAGGGCTTCATCCACCTGCGGGTCCGCTCGGCCTATTCGCTGCTGGAAGGCGCGATCAAGGCGGGCAAGGTGCCGGTGCTGGCGGCCGACGCGGGCATGCCGGCCGTTGGGGTCGCCGACCGGGCCAATCTGTTCGGCGCGCTCGAGTTCAGCGAGGCGGCCAAGGGGGCCGGGGTCCAGCCCCTGATCGCCTGCGCCATCCCGGTCACCGGCATCGGCGGCAAGATCAACGAGCGCTGGGCCAAGGTCCCGACCGTAGTTCTGCTGGTCCAGAACGAGGCCGGCTGGCTCAACCTGTCGGCCCTGTCGTCCTCGGCCTTCCTCGACGCCGGCTCGATGGACGAGCCCAGCGTGCCCTGGGAGATGGTGGCGGCCCGCTCCGAGGGCCTGATCCTGCTCTCGGGCGGCCCCGACGGCCCCGTCGACCCGCTGTTCGTCCAGGGCAAGCCGGCCGAGGCCGCCGCCGCGCTGACCGCCATGCAGGCCGCCTTCGGCGACCGCTTCTACGTCGAGCTCCAGCGCCACGGCCTCGCCTCCGAGCAGCAGGCCGAGCGCGGCCTCGTCGAATGGGCCTATGCCCACGACGTCCCCCTCGTGGCCACCAACGACGTGCACTACGCCAAGGCCGCCCAGGCCAAGAGCCACGACGCCCTGCTGTGCATCGCCGACGGCGCCTTCATCGGCCAGGAGGACCGCCGCCGCATCACCGGCCAGCACTGGTTCAAGCCCGCCGCGGCCATGCGCGCCCTGTTCGCCGACCTGCCCGAAGCCTGCGACGCCACCCTCGACATCGCCCGCCGCTGCGCCTTCCTCGCCCCGACCCGCGCCCCCATCCTGCCGCGCTTCGACGCCGGCGACGGCCGCTCCGAGCCCGACGAACTGATGCACCAGGCCCGCGAGGGCCTGAAGGAACGGCTGAAACACGTCACCCCCGCCGCGCCCGAGGAAGACTACTGGACCCGCCTCGAATGGGAGGTCGGCATCATCCAGCAGATGGGCTTCCCCGGCTATTTCCTGATCGTGTCGGACTTCATCAAAT
>NZ_JAVHLH010000313.1 GCF_031082345.1 Brevundimonas sp.
CGGGGCAGCAGCCGCCCGGAGGGTCCGCGGGAGGCCAGAACGCCGACGGCTCGCCGCAAAGCCAGCGCCAGCGCGCGCCCCGCATTGCGCCGCTGCGCCGCAGCGCCGCCGCCGGCCCCTGTCCCTATGTGAAGATTCTCTATGACGCGGCCCGCTACGTCGAACTGACCGGCGACCGGGTGGCGGCGTCGAACGTGGCCTACACCGGCGAGATCGAGGGCCTGGTCTCGGACTGCGCCTATCAGGCCGACGAGCCGATCACCGTCTACACCCGGGTGCTGTTCAACCTCGGCCGCGGCCCGCAGGCCCAGGGCGACGGCCGCACCTATCGCTACTGGATCGCGGTGACGGAGCGGAACAAGGCGGTGCTGGCCAAGGAATATTTCGACCTGCCGGTCAGTTTCGACGGCGCCTTGACGACCTCGGTGACCCACGATCAGGTCGTGGTCATTCCGCGCGCCGCGGCGACCACGAGCGGCGACAATTTCGAGATTCTGGTCGGCTTCGACGTGACCCCGGAGATGGCCGAGTTCAACCGCACGGGCAGCCGCTTCCGCGTCAATGCCGGCGCCCTGGCGCCCGCGACCGACCAGTAAATGACCGATCTCAGGACTGTTCTTGGCGAGGCGGTCGGGGCCGCCTTCGCCGCCGAAGGCGTGGACCCCGCCCTCGCCCGCGTGACCCCGTCGGACCGGCCCGACCTGGCCGATTTCCAGTCGAACGGCGCCCTGGCGGCGGCCAAGGCCCTGAAGGCCAATCCGCGCGAGCTGGCGGCGCGGGTGGCCGAGCGGCTGAAGGGCGATGACCGGCTGGCCTCGGTCGAGATCGCCGGGCCGGGCTTCATCAACCTGAAGGTCGCCGACGCCACGCTGGCGGACCGGGCGGCCGAGGTCGCGGGCGACCGCGAACACTCAGGGGCCTCGACGGTCGCCGCGCCGCGCAAGGTGGTGATCGACTACGCCGGACCGAACGTGGCCAAGCCGATGCACGTCGGCCACCTGCGCTCCTCCATCATCGGCGAGAGCCTGAAGCGGCTGTTCCGTTTCCGCGGCGACACGGTCTGGGGCGACGCCCATTTCGGCGACTGGGGCTTCCAGATGGGGCTGCTGATCGTCGCGGTCGGCGACGAGGGCAAGGCCGACGCCTTCATGGCCGGGGGCGACGAGCCCTTCCCGGCGGAGTCGCCGGTGACGCTGGAGGATCTGGAGCGGCTGTATCCGGCCGCGGCGGCCCAGGCCAAGGAAGACGCCGCCTTCCGCGACCGCGCCCGCAAGGCGACGGCGGAGCTGCAGGGCGGCCGGCCCGGCTATCGCGCGCTGTGGGCCCATTTCGTGGCCGTCAGCCGCACGGCGCTGGAGCGCGAGTTCGGCGCGCTGGGCGTCACCTTCGATCTGTGGAACGGCGAGAGCGACGCCGACCCGCTGATGGCCGAGATGATCGCCCACCTCGAGAAGACCGGCCTGCTGGTCGAGGACGACGGCGCCCGGGTGGTTCACGTCGCCAGGCCCGGCGAGACGCGCAAGCGCAAGCTGGCCGACGGCAGCGTCATCGAGGCGCCGAGCCCGCCGCCCCTGCTGGTCATCTCGTCGGAAGGCTCGGCCATGTATGGCACGACCGACCTGGCCACGATCCTCGACCGTCGAAAGTCGATCGATCCGGACCTGATCCTCTATGTCGTCGACGAGCGGCAGGCCGAGCATTTCGAACAGGTGTTCCGCGCGGCCGTCCTGGCCGGCTACGCCGCCGAGGGGTCGCTGGAGCATCTCGGCTTCGGCACCATGAACGGCCCGGACGGCAAGCCGTTCAAGACCCGCGCGGGCGGGGTGCTGAAGCTGCACGACCTGATCACCATGGCCACAGACAAGGCCCGCGAGCGGCTGCGCGAGGCGAAGCTGGGCGCCGACCTGCCCGAGGCCGAGTTCGACGACATCGCCCGCAAGGTGGCGGTGGCGGCGTTGAAGTTCGCCGACCTGTCGAACAGCCGGACCACCAGCTACGTCTTCGACCTCGACCGCTTCATGAGCTTCGAGGGCAAGACCGGGCCGTATCTGCTGTACCAGGCGGTGCGGATCAAATCCCTGCTGCGCAAGGCGGCGGACCAGGGCGCGGCGGCGGGGCCGGCAGTCATCGGCGAACCGGCCGAGCGCGATCTGGCGCTGACGCTGGACGCCTTCTCGCAGGCCGTGGCCGAGGCCTACGACAAGCGGATGCCGCACCTGATCTCGGAGCACGCCTACCGGCTGGCCCAGTCGTTCTCGAAATTCTACGCTGCCTGCCCGGTGCTGGTCGCGCCGGACGAGGCGACCCGGGGGTCGCGGCTGACGCTGTCGAAGGCGGTGCTGGACCAGCTGGAGCGGGCGCTGGACCTGCTCGGGATCGACACGCCGGAGCGGATGTAGGCTAGACTGGGCGCCTCGGAAGGGAGCCCGTCCATGTCGCTCGACGCCTATATCGCCGGCCTGCCCAAGGCCGAGTTGCACCTGCATATCGAGGGCAGCCTCGAGCCCGAACTGATGTTCGAGCTGGCGCGGCGCAACAAGGTGTCGATCCCGTTCGACAGCGTCGAGGCGGTGCGGGCGGCCTATGATTTCGCCAACCTGCAGGACTTCCTCGACATCTATTACGCCGGGGCCAATGTCCTGCTCACCGAGGCGGATTTCCACGATCTGGCGCTGGCCTATTTCCGGCGGGCGGCGGCGGACAATGTGCGGCACGCCGAGATCTTCTTCGACCCGCAGACCCACACCGATCGCGGCGTCCCGTTCGGGGTCGTGGCCGAGGGGTTGCTGGCGGGGATGAAGCGGGCCGGGAGCGAGTTGGGCGTCACCTCGAAGCTGATCCTCTGTTT
>NZ_JAVHLH010000314.1 GCF_031082345.1 Brevundimonas sp.
TGCCAGGCAGGCGAACGACTTGGCCACGAGCCGCAGGCTGGGGTTGATCGCCTCGGGCGCGACCTGGGCCCTCGCCGCGGCGGGGCCGGTCAGAAGGGTCAGGGCGCCCAGAAGCGCGAGCACGGACCGGTTCATCATGGATCTCCCACGGCCGGCTCGCAGCGGGCCGGCCCAAGGGCCGGATTCAACAGTCTTTTGGACGACCGTTCAACTGATCTTCAGTCACCCAGCAGGGCCAGCAGATCCACCTCCGGCAGGTTGGGGTCCGCCAGCGGATGGGCGCTGACCTGGTCGTACCAGTCCGCGGAAATCCGCGGACGCGGCCGGCTGAAACGGATCCAGTCGGCCTCCAGCACCATGTCCACCGTCGCGTCGCGATTGACCTCCCGATTGATGATCTCGGCGTTTTCCGGCCCCGGGGGGACGTCGTCGCTCGTCGTATAGGCGATCAGCCCGACCTGCATCACCGGATTGTTTTCCATCCGGTAGAAGCGGTCGCGCACTCGCCATTCGGTCTCGCCCTCAGGCCGCGCCAGGGCGATCAGCACCATGCCCACCCGCACCAGCCGCAGCTCGACCCAGCCGCTCGGGAACGGCCTCAGCTTCAGCGAGGAATAGCTGTTGTAGGTGCCCTTGGTCTCGGTCATCGGCTGGCCGGCGACCGCGCCGACGCCGGTCGTGATGAAATGCCAGTTCTCCGCCCGCGGGGCCCACTGGCCGGCGCTCGACCGGTTCGGCACGCGCGCCATCAGCCCGCCCAGCGACCAGGTCCCGCCCGGAATGTCGCCCGTATGACCCCGGACCCGCACCCGCGCCCGCACGTCGAAATCGCCCCGCACCTCGCGGAACAGGAAGGGCGCATTCAGGTCGCGCACCCAGGCCGAGTGGTAGGGCTCGACGTGCAGCGCGCCCGGGGTCGTCTCGCCGACGTCGATCGCCTTGATCTTGTCCGGCCAGCCCATGGCCTCGTCGAACCGGGTCCAGCCGGTCAGGGCGGCTCCGTCGAACTCGTCCGACAGGGCCGTCAGGTCGTCCGGCGACTGGCCGAGGGCGGGGGTGGCGGCGAGCAGGCTCAGGCAGGCAAGCAGAATGCGCATGACGGTTCCATGGGGGACGGGGCCCGCAATGCGCCGCGCCCGGGCTCTCATGGCAAGTTAAGCTTCGGTCAGGTCGCGCCCGCCTTCGGCCCCGCCCCTGAAACCGGACCGAAACACCGCTGAAACAATCGGCCTACAGACCCTCGAACAGCGCCGTCGACAGATACCGTTCCGCGAAACTGGGAATGATCGCCACGATCATCTTGCCGGCGTTCTCCGGCAGGGCGGCCTGGCGGAAGGCCGCCACCAGCGCCGCGCCCGAGCTGATGCCGGCCGGAATCCCTTCCATCCGCGCCGCCTTGCGCGCCATGTCGAAGGCGTCCTCGTTCGAGACCTGCTCGACCCCGTCGATGACCGAACGGTCGACGATTGACGGGATGAAGCCCGCGCCGATGCCCTGGATCTTGTGGGGGCCCGGCTCGCCGCCGGACAGCACCGGCGACGCCGTCGGCTCCACCGCGATCATCCGCACCGACGGCTTGCGCGCCTTCAACGCCTGGCCGACGCCGGTGATGGTGCCGCCCGTGCCGACGCCGGAGATGACGATATCGACCTCGCCGACGGTGTCGTTCCAGATCTCCTCCGCGGTGGTGACCCGGTGAATGGCCGGATTGGCCGGATTGTCGAACTGCGAGGGGCTGACCGCGCCGGGCGTCTTGTCCAGCAGGTCCTGCGCCATGCCGATCGCGCCCTTCATGCCCTTCTCGGCCGGCGTCAGCACCAGTTCGGCGCCCAGCAGGGCCAGCATCTTGCGGCGCTCGATCGACATGCTCTCGGGCATGACCAGGATCAGCCGATAGCCCTTCGCCGCCGCCACGAACGCCAGGGCGATCCCCGTATTGCCGCTCGTCGGCTCGATCAGCACGGCCCCGGGCCCGATCCGGCCGGCCTGCTCCAGCGCGTCGATCATCGCCACCCCGATCCGGTCCTTCACCGAGCCGATCGGATTGAAGAATTCCAGCTTGGCCAGCACCGTGGCCTTCGACCGATGCTCCGCCGACAGCCGCGGCAATCCGACCAGCGGCGTATCGCCGATGGTGTCGAGAATGGAGGAATACACCTTGCCTCGACCACGCTTCAGGTGGCGGGATGGATCGTAGGGAGGGGCGTCGGACATCGTGGTTTCTCGCAAGCTGAAGCGGAACGCTAGAGATAAGCGTTTCGGTCCGTCCGCAAGGGTCCGGGAGCTAAAACGCGGCAAAACGCCGAGGCGGACCCAACCGTCCCGGCGCTCCGCCCGACTCGATTCTCGGACTACATCCAGTCGTCGAGTCCGTCCAACTGCCGGATCAGACCGAGGGCGTCGCCCATGAAGCCGTCGTCGAACAGGGTCAGCATCACATCGGTATCGCCTCCGAACCGGCCCTGCGGCGCCAATTCGTCGATCAGGTCGTCGTCTGGCAGAATCAACGGATCGGTCGCGCCCTTGGCCAGGATGAAATCGTCGTCCGCAAGGCCGGGCAGTATCTGGGGGTCGTCGCCGCTCGCCGACATCATCGTCGCCGGGGGGGCGGAGCCGGTCACGAGGTCGGACAACAGCGCGGTCGTACCGTCGCTGAACCGGACCCGTTCGACGCCGATCAACAGATCGACGCCGTCCCGCGCCGTCACGGAGTCCGCGACGCGGTATGCGCCGTCGGCCTCGGCTGAGACCAGGTAGTCGGCTCGAACCCCGGCCAGCACCGCCAAATCCTCGCCATCGCCGCCGTCGAGGACGTCGTCGCCGCCCATGCCGATCAGCT
>NZ_JAVHLH010000315.1 GCF_031082345.1 Brevundimonas sp.
GGCGGATTTGCAGCGCAGCAATTTCTTTCCCTTCTCCCCTCGGGGGAGAAGGTGGGCCGGAGGCCCGGATGAGGGGGCTGGTTGAGCCAGGCTGGCCGGCGGCGGGTCCGGAGCTGATATCCCCCTCATCCGCCCCTCCGGGGCACCTTCTCCCCCAAGGGGAGAAGGAGTCAGAGCACGTCTACCCCTTGACCCGCCAGGTGGCGCCGTCGGGGCCGTCCATGACGACGACGTTCAGGGCGTTGAGGCGGTCGCGGATGCGGTCGGCCTCGGGCCAGTCCTTGGCCGCGCGGGCGGCGGCGCGCTGCTCAAGCAGGGCCTCGACCTCGGTGCGGAGGGCGTCGGAGACCTCGCCTTCCAGCCAGTCTCCGGGATCAGCCTGAAGCACGCCCAGAATAGCCGCGGCCGCGATCAGCTCGCCCTTCGCCCGCGCCACGACGCCATGGTCGCCCGCCGTCATGCCGCGCTCGATCTCGCTGGACAGGGCGAACAGGGTCGCCATGGCGCCCGGGGTGTTGATGTCGTCCTCGATGGCCTTGAGGAAGTCGGCCGGCGGCTCGTCGGTCGAGACTTCGACGGCGGCCGAGCGGTGCAGGGCCCCGTAGAGGCGGTCCAGCGCCTTGCGGCTCTGATCCAGAAGCGCCTGGTTCCAGTCCAGCGGCTGGCGGTAATGGGCGCTCAGCAGAGCCCAGCGGACCACCTCGCCCGGGATGTTCTGCACCAGGTCGTGGAGCAGCAGGACGTTGCCGATCGACTTGGACATCTTCTCGGCGTCGACGGTCAGGAAGCCGTTGTGCATCCAGTAGCGGCTGTATTCGGCGTGGGGCGACGCCTCATGGGCGTGACCGTGGGCGCAGACGCCCTGGGCGATCTCGTTCTCATGGTGCGGAAACACCAGGTCGATGCCGCCGCCGTGGATGTCGATCGGCAGGCCGAGGGTCTGCTCGATCATGGCCGAGCATTCGATGTGCCAGCCGGGACGGCCCTCGCCCCAGGGCGACGGCCACGACGGTTCGCCCTCTTTCGACGGCTTCCACAGGACGAAGTCGTGCGGGTTCTTCTTGTAGGGGGCGACCTCGACCCGGGCGCCCATGATCATGTCGTCGAGGTTGCGACCCGACAGCCGGCCGTAGGCCTCGTAGGAGGAGACGTCGAACAGCACATGGCCCTCGGCGGCGTAGGCGCAGCCGTGGTCCATGATCGCGCCGATCTGGGCGACGATGGCGTCCATGTGGTCGGTGACGTGGGGGACGATGTCGGGCGGGCTGACGTTCAGCCGGGCCATGTCGTCGAGATAGGCCGCCTCGTAACGCGATGTGACGTCGCCGATCGGCACGCCCTCCTTGGCGGCCCTGGCGTTGATCTTGTCATCCACGTCGGTGACGTTGCGGGCGTAGACCACGGCATTCGCCCCGTATTCGCGCCGCAGCAGCCGAACCAGCACGTCGAACACCACCGGCGGGCGGGCGTTGCCGATATGGGCGTAGTCATAGACCGTGGGGCCGCAGACATAGAGGGTCACCCGGCCGGGGTCGCGCGGCTCGAACACGCGCTTTTCGCGGTGAAGGGTGTCGTAAATCGTCAGCGGCATCGGGGAGTCTTTGCGGGAGAGTTTTCTTGCGGGACGGACGAGCGGTCCCATATACGCCGCCAAGCTGATAAACAGTCCCCCGCGACTTACAAAGCCGCGTGTTCGAGAACCGCCCCATGAGCCTTACCCCCGCCAAGCCCGTTCTGGTCGGCGACAACGACCCGGTCACGCTGCGTCCGTCGCGGGAGGAGGCCCTGAAGGCCGTCCGCACCCTGCTGGCCTGGGCCGGCGACGATCCCGACCGTCCGGGCCTGATCGACACGCCCAAGCGCGTCGTCGACGCCTATGGCGAATGGTTCGACGGCTATGACGCCGACGTCGAGAAGGAGCTGAGCCGCACCTTCGAGGACGTCCAGGGCTATGATGACATGGTCCTGCTGCGCGACATCGAGGTGGAAAGCCACTGCGAGCACCACATGGCGCCCTTCCTGGGCAAGGCCTATGTCGCCTATATCCCGAACGAGAAGGTGGTCGGCATCTCCAAGCTGGCGCGGGTGGTCGAGATCTTCTCGCGCCGGCTGCAGACCCAGGAAACCCTGACCCAGCTGATCGCCGAGGCCATCGAATCGCACCTGCAGCCGCACGGGGTGGCCATCCTGATCGACGCCGAACACCAGTGCATGACCACGCGCGGCGTGCACCACCGCCACGTTTCGACCATCACCACCCGGTTCACTGGCGACTTCAAGTCCGACGCGGCGCTGAAGGACCGGTTCCTGAAGCTCGCCCAGGGACGATAAAAGGGCTGAACCGACTCGCCTCCGAGGCGTAATGCGAAGGTGGAGCCTTTGATGGAACCCTCTTCGGCCCGAACCCGCTTTACAAGCCGGGCCGGGGACGCCAAGAGACGGTCCGAAGCTATAAGCGTCGCTCGCCGCGTGTCGCGCCGGGCCTGATGGAGAACCAGCGCATGGGCGCCAAACTTTCCGGACCGGGTGGCGGCAAGAGCCACACCATTGAACAGAACGCCGACATCAACGTCACGCCGTTCGTCGACATCATGCTGGTGCTGCTGATCATCTTCATGGTCGCCGCGCCCATGGCCACGGTGTCGATCCGTCTCGACCTGCCGCCGGCGGTGCCGCCGGAGAACCCGGAAGAGCAGAAAGAGCCGGTCTACATCACCGTCCAGGAGACGGGCTCGATCTTCATCGCCGACCAGCAGTCCTCGCTGGAAGGCCTGTCGGCCGACGGAGAGGTGCTGGTGGACATCCCCCCTCGGGGCGTGACGAGCTTCCCGC
>NZ_JAVHLH010000316.1 GCF_031082345.1 Brevundimonas sp.
CGCGCGTCGCCGCCGCCCAGGTTCCGGACGCCGCCGGGCGAGCCCTGGCGCTGGCCCGGGCCCGCGGCCTGACCAACGTCCGTACCGAACGGACCGAATACGGGGTCGATGTGACCTTCAGCCGTTTCGGCGCCGCCTATAACGTCAGCCTGATTTGCGAGGGCGCGCCGAACTGCACCGAGGCGGACGCCATCACCTTCGCGGCCGGGCTGCAGATGATCGGCGGAGGCGCGGCGTGAGGCGGCTGGCGGTCGCCGGGCTGCTGCTGACGCTGACGGCCTGCGCGCCCGGCGGCTGCCAGCCGGCGGGCGCGCCGGAGACCGGCGACCCGAACCCGGTGGAAGAGCCCCTGCCGGGCGATCCGGACCTCCCCGCCGAAGAGCCCGAGGCCCCGCCGGCCCCGGAGCCGCCGACCTGGCCGCACGAGCCGGGCGGCGATCTGCACCCCGGATCGGGTTCGGGGGCGACCGACGCCACCCTGTGGGCCGCCGGCATGCGCTTTCCGATGGAGGCCGCGCCCGCCTACGCCAACTCGCAGGTCTATGGCTACGGCGGCTATCTGGCGCCGGGCCCCGGAGGCCAGTGCGACGCGCGCAACTACGACTATCCGTGGCGCGACAATTTCTGCGAGACGCGGTCGTGGACCAACGGCATGTGCCCGGCCGGCAAGGGCCATCAGGGGCAGGATATCCGCCCGGCCACCTGTGAGAAGAAGGTCCACTGGGCCGTGGCGGCCGAGAGCGGGCGGATCACCTCGATCGGCAGCTACACCGTGACCCTGCTGGGCGCGTCCGGGCGCATCTACCGCTATCTGCACCTGGACATGGCCGGGGTGCACGCCCTGTTCCCCAATTCCGCCTCGCGCGATGTCGCGCGCGGGCAGCATCTGGGCAAGGTGTCCGCCGACTTCGGCGGCAACGCCACCACCATCCACCTGCATTTCGAGATCAAGGCGCCGGTGGACAACGGCGGCGGGGCGACGGTGATGTTCGTGCCGACCTATTCCAGCCTGGTCGACAGCTACGGGCGACTGCTGAACAGCGCCTCCTGAGTTCAGTCCTGTTCGGGGACGGGGCTGAAGGCCAGACCGTTGCCGACCTGGTCGAGCGTCAGCAAGGGGCCCGGCGGCAGACGCGTCCACACCGCCGGCGGCGGCGTATCGACGTCGATCGAGGAGCGGACCGTGCTGACGCGGCGGGTCGAGAAGTTGACGCTCCGGTCGACGGTTTCGCCGGTGTTGCGGGCGACTTCCGAATAGTCGTGGCCGATCAGGCGGAAGGCGCCGTCCTGCCAGCGGAAGCGGGTGGTGGCGTTGAACATCGTCCATCCGCCGGCCGAAGCGAAGAAGTCGAGGCGGACCGACAGGACGCCGTTGCGGATTTCGGGCGGCTGCTCCAGCGGGTCCGTCAGGTTGGGTTCCACCCGTCTCGGGATGAAGGTGTGGTTCCGGGCGACGAGGTCATAGCCGCCGTCGCGGGCGAATCCGACGACCAGCATGCGCGGGTTGGTGTCCAGCGGGTCCTGGCCGAAGCCGTCATGCCGAACGAGGTTGGCGGGATCTTGCTGATGCAGGACGAGGACGAGGTCGGCGCGACCGTCCGCGTTCAGATCGCCTTCGACGGCATGCTCGGTCCGCCAACCCGCCGGTGTCACGGCCGCCGCATCGGTGAAGCGAGAGGGCAGCGGCGGATAGACCGCGGCGGGGATGCCCAAGGGGTTGTCGTCGCCGACAGGAACGACGACGGGGGCCGTGGACTGCAGCGGTTGCGGCGCCCCGGCGGGCGGCGCGTCCGGCGCGCTCGCAGGTTCGGGGTCCTGGCGCGCGGACTGGCCGCAGGCGATCAGGGCCAGACACGCGGTCGCCGCCAGTATTTGTTTCATTGACCCCTCCGCTCCGAGCACCCTGACCCATCGGCGGGACGCCGTCACCTCCCTCGCGGTTTGGCCCGGGTGGTGGGCTCGGCCTGGGTCGGGTCCTCGGGCCAGGGGTGCCGGGGGTAGCGACCGCGCATCTCGGAGCGGACGGCGGCCCAGCTGCCGGACCAGAAGCCGGGCAGGTCCTTCGTCACCTGCACCGGGCGGCGCGCGGGCGACAGCAGGGCGAGGGTCAGCGGAACGCGGCCGCCGCCGATGGTCGGGTGGACCGCGACGCCGAACAGCTCCTGCACGCGGATGTCGACGCGCGGCCCGCCCTCGGCGGCGTAGTCGATGGCGGCCGAACCGAGCGGGGTCTCCAGCCGGGCGGGGGCGAGGTCGTCGAGGGCGCGCTGGCGGTCCCAGGGGATCAGGGCGCGGAGCCCCTGCTCCAGGGCGCCGTCGGGGATGGCGTCGAGCGACTGGACGGAGTCGAGCAGAGGCCACAGCCAGGTCTCTCGGGCGGCGACGAGGCCCGTGTCCGAGGCATCCGGCCAGCCGTCGTCGAGCGTGCGCAGGAAGGCGAGACGGGCGCGCAGGGCGGAGGACCGCTCGCCCCAGCGCAACGCCCTGAGACCGTCGCGCTCGACCTCGGCCTTCAGGGCGGCGGTGATCTGGGCCCGGTCGGGGGCGCCGACGATCTTCTCGCCGACGACGATGGCGCCGATGCGTCGGACGCGGCGCAGGACCATGCGGCCCGAGGGCTCGCGCGACAGCCGATCCTCGACCTTGAGCCGGCGCCCGAGCGCGGCGGGGTCGAGCGGCGCGGCGAGGCCCCAGACCCTTCGTCGCCAAGGCTGGTTCGGTCGCAGCAGGACGAAGGGCCTGTTCCCAAGCAAGAGTCTGGAGCAACGGGCGGCGAACCGCCCATTGCTCTGGCCTTCAGCGTCGTCGAC
>NZ_JAVHLH010000317.1 GCF_031082345.1 Brevundimonas sp.
CCCGGTCACGCCCGAGCGAGCCGTCGCGACCCCGCCGGCGCCGGCGCGCACGCCTTCTCCGTCGGCCGCGACCCCCGCAGAGACGCTCGAGCCCGCGCGGCCGCCGGTCTCGACGGCTCCGACCGAACCGGAGATCGAGATCGTTCCTGCCGCGCCCGTGGGGCCGCCGCCGACCGCGGCGGAGCGCCCGCCCTCGGATCCGGACGCGCCGATCGCGACCCGGCCCCAGCCGCTCGGGACGGCGGCCGACTAGGCGGACTTGAGGGTCAGATAGCCGCGCTCGACCATGCGGCGCAGACCCTCATAGGCCTCGGCCAGCTCCTCATAGGCGGTGCGCGCCGAGGTCAGCCGGGCGATCTGGTCGGGAGTCGAAGGTGCGCCCGAGTCGCTCTGGCGAAGGGCCTCGCCGACCCATTTGGCCCGGGCCGTCGCGGTCTGAATCGCCAGTCGCTGGAAGACCGCGGCGTCGAGGCCGGACAGGGCGGCGCCGATCACCTCGCGGTTGGCCACGAAGGCGGAATAGTCGATCTGCTCCAGCAGGCCGCGCAGCCGTCGCTGCTCCTGCGGATCGGCGTCCTGCGGCTCGAAATGGTCCCGCTGGCGCCGGTAGGTGGTGGTCTGGATGGTCGCCATGGCGCCGCTCCGAGGATGGTCAGCACGGAGGGTGCGCCGCGCCGATTAACGAGGGGTTGCGGTCGGGGGTTGCGAGCGTGGCCCGCCTCATGATACTTAAGTAAATGCTTCAGCATCAGCAGCCGCTCGATCTGGCCTTCCAGGCCCTGTCCGATCCGACCCGGAGACGGATGGTCGAACGCCTGTCCGCCGGCCCCGCGACGGTCAGCGAGCTGGCCGCGCCGCTGCCGATGACGATGTCGGCGGTGGTCCAGCACCTGAAGATTCTTGAGGCCTCCGGACTGGTGGCCACCGATAAGGTCGGCCGCGTCCGTACCTGCCGGGTGGAGCCGCAGGCGCTCGGCGCCGCGGAACGCTGGATCAACGATCGCCGCCGGTCCGTCGAGCGCAGTCTCGACCGGCTCGGCGTCTTCCTGGATGAAACCAGGCCCGAAGAGGAGACACCGAAATGACCGCGCAACTCGCCCACGGCATGTTCACGATCGAGCGTCGCTACGACGCTTCGCCGGACCGCGTGTTCCACGCCTGGTCGGACCCGATCGCATTCCGCCGCTGGTTCGTCGAAGCTCCGGGCGCCACGGTCCATGAGTGGCGCCACGAATTCCGCGTCGGCGGCAGCGGCGGCGGTCGCTACCGCTTCGGCGGCGAGGAGAACGACATCGGCTTCAATGACACGGTGTTTCTGGACATCGTCGAGAACCGCCGGATCATCCTCAGCTACGTCATGGACCGCGAACTCGGGAATGAGAGGCGTCGGGACTCGGCGTCCCTGGCGACCATCGAACTGGTCGCCGACGGCGCCGGCACGCGGCTGATCTATACCGAGCAGGGCGCCTATTTCGGCGAGGACGGCGGCGCGCATATTCCGTTGCGCGAAGAGGGGTGCGCCGAGATGCTCGAAAACCTCGCGCGCGAGCTGGAGAGCCGCAAATGACGGGCGGGGAGAAGGAGGACTGACCATGTCGCTGACCCTGTGGTCCCACCCCTATTCGGCCTATGGCCAGAAGGCCCTGGTCGCCCTCTACGAACTGGGGCTGCCGTTCGAGGCGAAGCTGGTCGACTTCGCGGATGAGTCGGTCATGGCCGCCTTCCGGGCGCTGTCGCCCTTCGCCAAGATGCCGGTGCTGATCGATACGGCGGCGGACCGGACCGTCCACGAGTCCAGCATCGTCATCGAATATCTGGACCGGGCGGCGGGCGGCGGCCGGCTGATCCCGACCGATCCGGAGGCGGCGCTGGAGGCCCGCTGGGTGGACCGTATCATCGACACCTACGTCGGCGGGCCGATGAACCGGATCATCTTCCACCGGCTCGGCCGGGCCGGGCCGCCGCCGCCGGACGCGGTCATGGCGCTGGACGCGAACGAGATCGGGACCGCCTGGGACCTGCTGGAACGCCGCCTCGGCGACGGACGGACCTGGGGCGCGGGCGAGACCTTCACCCTGGCAGACTGCGCCGCCGCCCCGATCCTGACCTATGCCCGGCGGTTGGTCCCGTTCGGCGAGCGGCCGCGCCTCAAGGCCTGGCACGGCCGGTTGATGGCCCGGCCGTCCTTCCGGCGCGCGCTGGAGGACGCCGCCCCCTTCGGCGACCTGATGCCGGCCCCGCCGCCTGTCGACTAGGCGGGGGCGCGGGATCAGCCGTTGGCGGTTTCCAGAGCGGTCGTGCCGCCCGGCGTGGGGGCCACGTCGAGCAGCTTGAGACGGAAGATCAGCACGCTGTTGGGCGGGATCTCGCCGGCGCTGTCCTCGCCGTAACCCAGCTCCGGGGAGATGTAGACCAGCCACTCGTCCCCGACCGTCATATGCTGGAGCGCGTCGCGCATCCCCGGGATGATGGATCCGGAGATGCCCTCCTCGATGGTGAAGACCGCCGGCTGGCCGCGCTCGAACGAGCTGTCGAAAACCGTCCCGTCGGTCAGGGAGCCCTCGTAGTCGACGCGCACCAGATCGTTGCCGTCGGGCCGCTCGCCGCCGGGCGGACCCGCCTGCAGCACCTTGTACTGCACCCCTGACGGCAGGGTCCGGACGCCGTCCGCCGTGGCGTTGGACTCCAGGAAGAATTCCGCCGCCCGCAGGTTGGCGGCCGCGAGGCGGCGCCCGGCGTCGATGCGGATCTCGCCGTGCGTGAGCACCCCGCCGCGCGCGGCGGCGGGCGGCGCGCCGGCACGGCGCAG
>NZ_JAVHLH010000318.1 GCF_031082345.1 Brevundimonas sp.
CTTGCGGCCGGGGGCGACGCCAACCGCGTCGTCTTCGTGCGCCGCCGCGAGGGCGGGGGCTGCGACGGTCTGCAGATGCAGGCCTTCTACGACACCTCGCGCCCGGCCGGGCCGGAGGCCGTCGGCTATCTCGGGTTCGGCGTAATTCCGGGCGACCTTTGCGCTTCGGGACAGCCGGGCGCGGCCGCTTCGCCCCAGCCATGACCACATCGCGTATCGACGCCCGCTTCGCCGCGCTGAAGGCCGAGGGCCGGGCCGGCTTCGTGGCCTATGTCATGGCCGGCGATCCCTCGCGCGACCAGGCGCTGGAGATCCTGCGCGGCCTGCCGGCGGCCGGCGCCGACATCATCGAGCTGGGCTTTCCCTTCTCCGACCCGATGGCCGAGGGGCCGCCGATCCAGCGCGCCGCCCTGCGCGGTCTGAAGGCGGGGCTGACGCTGAAGGGCACCCTGGCGCTGGCGGCGGCCTTCCGCGAGGGCGACGCCGACACGCCGGTGATCCTGATGGGCTATCTCAATCCGATCGAGACCTACGGCTATGAGGCTTTCGCCCGGGACGCGGCGGCCAGCGGCGTCGACGGTCTGATCGTGGTCGACTGCCCGCCGGAAGAGGCCGGCCCCCTGTCGGACGCTCTCGACGCGGCGCAGGTGTCGCTGATCCGGCTGGCCACCCCGACCTCGGACGACGCCCGGCTGAAGATCATCGCCGAACGGACTTCGGGCTTCGTCTATTATGTCTCGGTGGCTGGGGTGACCGGGGTCAAGGAGGCCCAGGCCCTGTCGGTGGCGCCGGCGGTCGAGCGGGTGCGCAAGGCGTCCGGCCTGCCGGTCGCGGTCGGCTTCGGCGTGAAAACCCCCGAGCGGGCGGCCGAGATCGCCCGGGTGGCCGACGCCGTGGTCGCGGGTTCGGTGCTGGTCGACGAGGTGGCGGCGGCGCTCGAGGCGAACGAACCGGCGACGGCCCGCGTTCTGGCGAAAGTGCGGTCCCTCGCCGATGCGGTCCGGGGTGCGCGCGTGGCGGAAACCGTCTAGAGACCCGCGCATGGTCGACAAGAACAAACCCCAGCAGGAGAAGCGCGGCGGCTGGCTGTCCCGCTTCGCGCCCGGCGTGCGCAAGATCGTCAGCCGGCGCGACACGCCCGACAATCTGTGGGTCAAAGACCCCGACTCCGGCGAGATGCTGTACCGCTCGGACCTCGAGGGCTCGCTGTGGGTAACGCCGTCGGGCCGGCATATGCGCATCGACGCCCCGACGCGGCTGCGCTTCACCTTCGACGGCGGCTCGTATGAGCCGATCGATACGCCCGAGGTCCCCGAGGATCCGCTGAAATTCTCCGACGGCAAGCCCTACAAGGACCGTCTGGCGGCGGCCCGCAAGGCAAGCGGCCGCAGGGACACGATGGCCATCGGCTTCGGCGAGCTGGACGGCACGCCGGCGGTGGTCATCGTCCAGGACTTCACCTTCATGGGCGGCTCGCTGGGCATGGCCGCGGGCGAGGCCTTCATCGCCGCCGCCCGGGCTGCGATCGAGCGCGGCGTGCCTCTGGTGTGCTTCACCGCCGCCGGCGGGGCGCGGATGCAGGAGGGCGCGCTCAGCCTGATGCAGATGGCCCGCACGACCCTGGCCATCCAGGAGCTGAAGGCCGTCCAGCTGCCGTTCGTGGTGGTGCTGACCGACCCGACTACCGGCGGGGTCACCGCCAGCTACGCCATGCTGGGCGATGTCCACCTGGCCGAGCCGGGGGCCCTGATCGGTTTCGCCGGCCCGCGCGTGATCGAGGCCACCATCCGCGAGAAGCTGCCGCCGGGCTTCCAGCGGGCCGAGTATCTGCAGGAGAAGGGCATGGTCGACCGGGTCGTGACCCGCGAGGATCTGCCGAAGGTGCTGGGCCAGATCCTGTCGATGCTCATGGGCGGGAAGCGCCGGGCGGCCTAGGCCCGATGGACCCGATTTCCGAACGCCTGCGCGCCCGCCACCCCCAGCGCATCGACCTGTCGCTGGAGCGGATGCGGGTGCTGTGCGCGGCGCTGGGCGATCCGCAGGACCGGCTGCCGCCGGTGATCCACGTCGCCGGCACCAACGGCAAGGGCTCGACCGTCGCCTTCATCCGCGCGATCGCCGAGGCGGCGGGTCTGCGGGTGCACGCCTACACCTCGCCGCATCTGGTCCGGTTCAACGAGCGCATCCGTCTGGCCGGGCGGCTGATCGAGGACGAGGCGCTGAACGCCGTCCTCGACCGGGTCGAGGCGGCGATCGACGCGAGCGGCAGCGAGGCCACCGTGTTCGAGAGCACGACGGCGGCCGCCTTCGTCGCCATGAGCGAGACTCCCGCTGACCTGGCCATCGTCGAGGTCGGGCTGGGCGGGGTGCTGGACGCCACCAACGTCATCGAACGGCCGCTGCTCAGCGTCATCGCCCCGGTCGACCTCGACCACGCGGAATTCCTCGGGACCAGCCTGCGCGGCGTGGCCGTGGAGAAGGCGGGCATCCTCAAGGCCGGGGCGCGGGGGTTGATCGCGCGCCAGCCGGAAGAAGCCATGCAGGCCATCGAGGCCGCGGCCCAGGCCGTGCGGGCGCCCCTGACCGTCATGGGCGTGGATTTCGACGCCTGGGCCGAGCGCGGGGCCATGGCCTTTCAGGACCAGAACCGCTTCCTAGACCTGCCGGCCCCGGCCCTGGCCGGGCCGCACCAGATCGCCAACGCCGGCCTGGCGGTCGCCGTGGGGCTGGAGCTGGATCTGCCGGAACACGCCATCGCCAACGGCCTGCGCACCGCCCGCTGGCCGGCGCGGATGCAGCGGCTGAC
>NZ_JAVHLH010000319.1 GCF_031082345.1 Brevundimonas sp.
CTCAAACGGGGCGCCGGACAGGCGTCCGGCCGTGGCGGCCTCGATTTCGGCGGAGGTCCAGAGAGGGGCGGACTCAGGCATGGATTCGCAGGGCTTCGGCGGCTTCGGTGGCGTCGTCGAAGGGGTGGGTCGTTCCGCCGACGATCTGTCCCTGCTCATGCCCTTTTCCGGCGATCACCACCACATCTCCGTCGCGCATCTGTTCGATGGCCTGGCGGATGGCGGCGCGGCGGTCGCCGATCTCCTGCGCCTTCGGGCACCCTTCGCGCACCGCCCGGCGGATGGCAGCCGGGTCCTCGGAGCGCGGATTGTCGTCGGTGACGATGGCCACGTCGGCCAGCCGTCCGGCGATCTCGCCCATCAGCGGGCGCTTGGCCTTGTCCCGGTCGCCGCCGGCCCCGAAGACCACGATCAGCCGGCCCGTCGCGTGCGGACGCAGCGCCTTGAGCACCGTCTCCAGCCCGTCGGGCGTATGGGCGTAGTCGACATAGACTTCGCCGCGCGCCGAACCCGGAATGCGCTGCAGCCGGCCCTGGGCGCCGGTGATGTGTTCGAGACCGGCCAGCACCCGCTCGGGCGTCTCGCCGGCGGCGATGCACAGGCCCGCGGCGACGAGGGCGTTCGACGCCTGGAAGGCGCCCGCCAGCGGCAGCAGCACCTCGTGCAGGGTCCCGCGCACCTCGAGCGTCAGACGTTGGCCCTCGGGCACGGCTCGGCGGGCCACCAACGTCAGGTCCCGGCCCCGCTCGCCCACGCCCATGACGCCCAGTCCCGACATGATCGAAGCGGCGGCGAAGCTGGAATAGGCGTCGCTGTCGGCGTTCAGCACCGCCGTCCGTCCGCGCGGCAGCAGAGTGTCGAACAGGCGCAACTTGGCGGCGCGATAGGCCTCCATGTCGCCGTGGTAGTCGAGATGATCCTGGGTCAGGTTGGTGAAGGCCGCCGCCTTCAGCGACACTCCGTCCAGCCGGCGCTGGTCGATGCCGTGCGACGAGGCTTCCAGAGCCAGATGGGTCACGCCTCCGGTCGCCAGTTCGGCCAGCATGCGGGCGGCGTCGGCGGCGTCGGGGCTGGTCAGGCCGGGGCCGGTCAACGCCTGATTAACGTTACCCGTCTGTTTCAAAACCCCAAGCGTCCCCATGCTCGCGGCGGACAGCCCGAGCGAGGCCCAGATCTGGCGGCAGAAGGCGGCCACCGAGGTCTTGCCGTTGGTGCCGGTGATGGCCACGCATGTCGCCGGCTGAATTCCGTAGAAGCTGCGGGCCGCGATCGCATAGCTGCGCCGCACATCGCCCGAGGTGACCAGCACCGGCGCGAGCGCGGCGTCGGTGTCGACCGGCGCCAGCACGGCGGCGGCGCCCTGCGACAGGGCCTGGGGAATGAAAGCCCGGCCGTCGGCGGCCGTCCCCGGCAGGGCCACGAACAGGCAGCCCGGCGCGACCTTGCGGCTGTCGGCGGTGACGCCGGTGATGACCGGGTCCGCCGGCACGTCGCGGCGCAGCAGGTCGGACAGCTTGATCGAGGCGGGTGTCATCGCCCGTCCCCTTCGACGTCCTCGAAGGCCGGGATCGGCTCGCCCCTGGCGGTCCGGTACTGATCGGCACGGCGTTCGATGCCGAGGAAGGGCGCGATGCGGTCGGCGATGCGGCCGACGGCGGGCGCCGCCACATAGCCGCCGGTGCGCGGCCAGGTCCCCGGCTCGTCGATCAGGATCAGGATCGAGTAGCGGCGGGCGTTCAGCGGCCCGTCGGCCGGAAAGACGGCGGCGAAGGTGCCGACCGCGTGGGTGGGGTCGTAGCGGCCGTTGACCAGCTTGTTGGCCGAACCGGTCTTGCCGCCGACCCGCAGCCCCGCCGCCTCGGCCCGGCCGCCCGAACCGCGCACGACATTGCGGCGCAGCAGGTCCAGCAGGGTCCGTGAGGTTTCGGGGCTGACCACCTGACGGACGGCCGCGTTGGGCAGGCCGCCCTTGCGCAGGGTCAGCGGCACGAACCGTCCGCCGTTGGTCAGCGCCCCCATCGCCGCCGACATCTGCAGCGGGGTGATCATGATGCCGTAGCCGAACGACAGCGAGGCCAGGGTCGAGTCGTCCCATTTCGTCGGGCGGCGCGGCCGGGCGGATTCATGCAGTTCGATCGGGGCGGCGTCCAGCAGGCCGAAGCGGGTGAAATAGTCCCGCATCGTCGTCGGCCCCATCTCGACCGCGAGGCGCGAGGTGCCGATGTTGGACGAGTGGAGATAGACCTCCTCTAGCGTCAGCACCTGGTTGGTGGCGTGAAAATCGGTGATGCGGCGGTTGCCGATCATGAAGGCCTGCGAGGCGTCGAACATGGTGTCCATGTCCGCGCGGCCGGTGTCGAGGCCGGCGGCGACGGTAAAGGTCTTGAACACCGACCCCATTTCGTAGTGGGCCGAGGTCGCCCGGTTCAGCCGGTCGGTGGTCGGCCAGCTGGCCATGCCGAGGATTTCGCCGGTCTGCACGTCGGCGATGACGCCCACGGCGCCCTTGGCCTGGCTCTCTTCGACGGCGCGGGCCAGTTCGTTCTCGAGCACGCCCTGAACCCGCAGATCGATGGACAGCGGGAAATTCTCGCCGCGCGTTCCGGCCTGGCGGATTTCGGAATTGAAGGCCAGTTCGGCCCCGGTCAGTCCCTGTCCGCCGGTGTCGGTGACGCCCAGCACATGGGTGGCGGAAGCGCCCAGCGGATAGACGCGGCGATCCTCGGGCTCGAAGCTGATTCCACCGAGGGCGAGGCCGTGGACGGCGGCCTTCTCGCCCGGGGTCAGCCCCGGCATGACGATGAG